>JALVRO010000122.1 GCA_027031265.1 Bacteroidales bacterium
TCTTGCTGGCCGGCTATATGTTTGTGCATAGAGTCTTGCATAGCCTCCTTGCTCATGCCGTTGACATGTTCCTCTCCGGTAGCGTGATGATGTGTCTCTGATCTCATCATTTCCATCATTGGAACTACTCCTGCCCCGTGCTCATAGACCATCTCACCGCCAAGGCTAGCCGAATAGCCAGTCAGTCCAGTGAGAGCCGCAAGGAAAATGGTCAGAAAAACAAGTTCTCCGACTCTCATCTTGACGCGCCGCAGAATCATCCACAGGCTAAGAACAAGAAATGAAGTGCCAATTATAATACCATAGGTCTTGTGGACAATCATTATCTTGTGAATAGCCTCATTGTGAGGTATGTTATTAGAGGCATAAAGCCCAGTGGCTGCTGTAGCTATAGCAGCAAGAGCTCCCAGCAGGAGCGTCCACATAAGCATCTCCTTCATTAGCTCACGTTTGCCAGGCGCTATGATTGCCAGGAAAGCAAACAGTAGTGCCATAAATGTCAGGGCAATAGGGAAATGCACGAATATAGGATGTATGTTTTCCATTGGGATAGGGTTTAGAATTAAGAAAGTTTTTCAAGAGCCCGTGAGAGCTTGTGGTATATCTCCTGGGCGATCTGCTTCATCTCAGGATTGTCCACGCTATGCATTGCAGTGACAGGATTGACAAAGGCAACTTCTGTGGTTTGTTCGTCAACGTGCTGTATCACTACGTTGCAGGGCAGAAGTATGCCTATTTTATCCTCTGTTTGTAGAGAGCGGTAAGCAAACTGTGGGTTGCATGCCTCCAGTACCAGATAAGGCCTCAGGTCAACGCCCAATTTTTCTTTTAGCACCTTTGGAAAATAGATCTCGGCGACAATACCGAAGCCTTCTTCTTTCAGAGCTGCTTCTACACGTGGTCGAACCTGGTCAAATGGTACACTGATTTTTTTGTTAATGTAATAAGTCATGGTTATATGGTTTTATAGTTTTGGTTTCCAGGTTTTTATATTTTTTTGTTAAGTCCCGTGATTTTTCACAAGCTTTAATTGAAAAATTGTAGTTAAATCTTTGCCTTATTAAGCCTCAGAGCGTTGGCTATGACAGATACAGAGCTAAAGCTCATGGCAACGGCTGCAATCATTGGCGAAAGAAGCAAGCCAAATATTGGGTAAAGCACTCCTGCAGCCAGAGGCACACCCAGCGAGTTGTATATAAAAGCAAAGAACAGGTTTTGTTTAATGTTTTTCATCACTGCATTACTCAGGTTATGTGCTTTGACGATGGACATCATGTCGTTTTTGAGCAGGATAAGTTCGGCGCTATCTATTGCAATGTCTGTCCCTGAGCTCATGGCTATTCCAACGTCGGCTTGCGCCAGGGCTGGAGCATCATTAATTCCATCTCCTACCATTGCTACTGTGTAGCCCTGTGCTTGAAGTTCTTTTATCTTGGCAATCTTGTCTGTGGGTAATTTCTCTGCTAAGTATTCGTCTATACCTGTCTGACGTGCTACGTATGAGGCAGTGGCATTATTGTCGCCTGTAATCATGATAACTTTTATACCTTTTTCTTTAAGGATTTTAATTGCCTGTGCACTGGTTTCTTTTATCTTGTCTGTTATGACAAAGAAGCCTGCCACTTTGCCGGCAACTATTAGAAATGTTACTGTTTTACCCTGCCGCTCAAAGCCGTTGGCCTGGTCAAGCAGTTCTTTGTTAATATGGGCATCTAATTTTTTAATCATTCTCTGGTTGCCAATAGCCACTTTTTTACCACTGACCAGACCTGTTACACCCATGCCTGTAATGGATTTAAAATGAGAAACTTCTAGACCTCTAGCACCCATTTGCTGGCATATCTCCACAATGGCGCGGGCTAGAGGATGTTCGCTATGTTTATTCAAGGACATGGCCAATGACAGGAACAGGTTCTCATCAATCACATTTTTATAAAGCTCCACGCTAGGCTTACCTTCGGTCAATGTACCTGTCTTGTCAGTAATGAGCACATTAACTTTTTTCATGTTTTCAATAGCCTGGGCATTTTTGATAAGGATACCATTGCGGGCACCTACTCCCACACCAACCATTATGGACATTGGGGTTGCTAAACCCAGGGCACATGGACAAGCAATAATCAGGACTGAGACGGCATTAACAAAGGCATAGACAAGGGCAGGCTCAGGACCTACTGCCCACCAGATAAAGAACGTTATAAGCGCAATACCTACAACTATTGGGACGAAATATGCCGAAACCTTGTCTGCCAGGCTCTGGATAGGAGCACGGGAGCGACTAGCTTTGTCCACAAGGTCAATAATCTGTGCGAGCATTGTCTCGCGGCCTACCTTTTCGGCTATCATAACAAAACTACCTGTGCCATTGATTGTTCCTGCAATGACCTTGTCTCCTTCTTTTTTCTCCACAGGAATGGGCTCGCCTGTAATCATAGATTCATCAATGGAAGAGCTTCCTTCTTCTATAATGCCGTCAACAGGTACTTTTTCACCAGGCCGAACAAGAAGCAGGTCACCTTTTTGAATCTGGTCTACAGGAACGACTTTCTCTTCACCATCAGGCGTAATAAGCGTTGCGGTCTTAGGTGCTAGCTGTAATAGCTGCTTGATTGCCGAGGAGGTGCGGCTGTGTGCTTTTGCTTCCAGGTATTGACCTAATAAAACAAGGGTTATAATGACCGTGACCGCTTCAAAATAGACAAACACAGTACCGCTATCTGTCTTAAATTGGTCTGGGAAAATGCCTGGAAAAACCATACCCAGGACGCTGAGCAAGAAAGCAACGCCAGAGCCAAGGCCGATGAGGGTAAACATGTTCAGCTTCCAGGTCTTGACCGATAGCCAGAAACGCTCAAAAATCATCCAACCAGCGTAAAACACCACAGGGATGGACAACACAAGTTGTATCCAGTTCCACGCCTGCTGGGGCATCAGCCTGGTCAGGGGGCTGCCCGGCACATGCTCAGCCATGGCAATTATGAATACAGGCAAAGTAAAAATCGCTGCGATTATGAGCTTGCGCAAGAGCTTGTGATGAAGTTCCATTTCCTTCTGATCAGAGGCTTTAGGAATAAGCTCCATGCCGCAGACTGGGCAGTTACCCGGTTCAGGGTAGGTCTTGTCGCCTTCGCAGCGCATCGGGCAGTAATATTCTGCTTCTGGCTCGGCACCAATAACAGGCTTACCCACCAGGTTCATGCCACATACAGGGCAGTTACCCGGCTCCGGGTACGTCTTGTCGCCCTCGCAACCCATTGGGCAGTAATATTCCATGTCTGCTGTGGCTACACTATCCGTGTGGCTGTGATGATCATGGCCTGCCATAGTTGTAGCTTCATGCTTATGGCCATGATGTGCGTGGCTTATTTCTTTTGTCTCTACAAGCACCTCCTGCTGGAAGGGTTCAGAGGAAATGCTGTAATGAAGCCCTGCCCGAGTGAGTGCCTGTTGTAATTGTTCTACAGGAAGCCGTTGGTCGCGGAATTCTATTTCTACTGTGCCCTTTTTCAGATCCACACGTGCACGCTTTACCTGGGGCAGCAGCTCAAGGGTTTCTTTGATATTGGCAGCACAGCTTGCGCAGCTCATGCCTGATATGTAGTAAAGATGTTTCATCGTTCATCTGCTTTAAACGATAGCCATGCTAGCAAGAATGTCTTGAATCATATAAATCTGGACGTAAAGCATGGCTATCAGTTTTTTTAGTGATGGTGCTTGCGATCTAATGACATCTGTGGAGTGAGCCTGCTACGGTCGTAATGGCAGCAAGAAGGCAGGTTGTTGTAAACCTCATCATCTGCGCGATATTTCTCTGTATCATGGCCAACGGCCGCAATAGCACGTTGTATCTGGTCAGAGTTTGTTTTGCTTTTGTCGTATTTGACTGTGAGGATATGTCTGTCTATGCTCCAATTTGCAGTCAACACGCCATCCACGCTAAGGGCTGCTTTTTCGATGCGGGCTTTGCACATGCTACACTCTCCATTGACCTTTATAGTCTCTGTGGTTGTCTGTGCGAACATGCCTGTCGCAGCTATCAACAAACCTATTACGAGTAAGAAAAGTTTTGTTTTCATGGCTATAGGTGTTTAAAGTTTCTATAGCAAAGCTACGCTTTATCAGTGAGTGAGGCGTTACACAATTCGGCAGAAGATTTGCATAATTTTAAACGACAGGAAAAATCAAAGACTTTACTTGATAAAACTGTAACTTTTTAGTATTATTTACGTCATACATAAAAAATTTTAAACTCGTAAAAATGAATATTGCATTACTTTTCTTATTTCTCCTTACTATTGCGTATAGAATAGCTGGAGCCCTTTTTTTGTATTCCGATCCCCATTTTTTTCTTTCTCCAAGGAATTTTAATGGTCATGGATTGGTTATTGTGCAAAATTATTGGGAATTAATATTTCTTGCTCTTCTATTTGTTGCACTCCTGGATATCAAGAAGTTAAAGGAGTTTAAGCTCAAAGGAATGCTTCAGAGCCTGACTGTATGGCTTGTTATTCTGGTACCGCTTATAACTGGGCTTCTACTGTCTAATTATCGTGAAAAATTGTTTTTTATAACAAGTTTTGATTTTCCCTTTTTGATGCGGTGGGTAGAATTTGTACTCACTTTCTGGATAATAAATTTGTTTGCAGACAGATTAAATTATAAAAGTAAATTTATCAGAAGCCTGATAATATTTTTCTTTGTTCTTTTCCTTGCTGTGTTACAGGATGCGCCGTTGAAAGCCAGTTCAATGTTTCCATATTTTAGTTTTATAAATAGCATTGGCTTGAGCTCTGCTCTTATTGCCCTGACAGCACGGAGGATTTATAAGAAATATCCTCTCGAAACAGTAATAATGGTCGCCATTATTGGGCTGTTTGTCATTTTCTTTTTAATCAATGCCAGGTCGTCAAGCTATTTCACTGTATTTTTGCCGATGGTAGCAATGTACCTGACAGCTATTGCTTTGTATCTGAATATCAATAAATTAACCAAAACTGTCTTAATATTATTGCCAATAATTATAGCGGTTTTCCTTAACTATGCCTTACCCTCAATGATACCAGAGGAAGTCGCTAAACAAATGGTAGAAAAAGGATATGATAAAAATTTATACAAACTACAGGTTGGAGATATTACTGTTAGATACGGAGACAAAGAATTGAAGAGTCTTGCAGTAAGGTTAGCCAGAGTAATTGAAGCTGCAAATAAAATTAGTGAAAAGGAGTTTGGTTTTTCGCCACAGGTGAATGAGTTAATTATTTTCGGTTTTGCTCCTGGAGGGTTTCATGGGCAGTTTCCGGGTAAGATAATTGGTAATATAATAAGCCCCAAATACATTGATTTTTGTTCTGATAGTTCTTTTCTTAATGATTCTGGCTTATCTGCCAATTTTGTGGATCCAGTAAATGGAATTTTGCATGAGTACAGCCATCTGTATGGTGCAGTACCTTATTACAGATGGTTGCCAGGACCGGAAGAAGAGGGCTGGGCAACTTTCTCTGCTACTGTTTTGTCAAAACTTTTGCACAAATATTACGGTGATTCTCTCTGGCAGCCAGCATATAATTATGCACGCCAGGCTGATAAAATAACCAGGTTAAACCTGTCTGGTAAAGCTGTTGTTTGGTCTCATCCCTATGAATTTGGAGGCTTTCAGTTGTGGTACAATATTGCTAGGGATGAAGGAATAAAAAATCTTTACACAAAGAGATGGAAAAACACATTTAGAAATTTATTTGGAATAGTTTTATTGGAAAGTGATCCACATAAAGCAATGAATCTGGTAAAAGCATTTGGGAAGAACAAATTTGAAAAATACGGCAAACATAAACCTGTCAGATTGGGAGATATTTACACTCTTGATGACTATTTATATTTGGCAAAAACTACTGGTATGGATAAAGAAAGAGTAGTAAAATTATACAAAATGATGGAGAACAAAATCATTGATCCTTCTGTGCCAATTCCATACAAATAACAAAAACACATGGATAGGAAGCGTTGTGCCTGGGTCAATCTGGCTAATCCACTATATGTCAGGTATCATGACGAGGAATGGGGTGTGCCTAAGCATGATGATAGGCGGCTGTTTGAGCTGCTTGTTCTGGAGATGATGCAGGCAGGCCTGTCGTGGGAGACTGTGCTCAATAAGCGGGAAAATTTCCGCCGGACTTTTGCTGGCTTTGACCCGCAGCAGGTTGCTAGCTTTACAGAGCAAGTCATAGAGAGATTGATGTCAAACCCTGGTATTATCCGCAACCGCCGTAAAATTGAGGCTGCAATTAATAATGCACGTGTTTACCTGGCGGTACAAAAAGAATTTGGGAGCTTTGACAACTACATCTGGAGCTTCGTGGAATTTAAACCCATTGACAATCATGTGTTGTCTGCAGAAGATTTGCCGACTACCTCCCCTCTGGCAAAGAGAATATCCAGCGAGCTCAAAAAACGAGGTATGACCTTTGTCGGTCCGGTAATAATCTATTCATACATGCAGGCAATAGGCATGGTTAATGACCATGAGGTAGACTGCTTCAGATACAGGGAGATCAAAAATATGGGCGAGGATGATGTGATTAGTAATTACTGAAGTAATCATCCCATGTTATAGTCTGTCTAGTCACTTTATCGTCTGTTTCTATTTTAACCTGAAGACCTGAGTTTGTTAAGATAAAACTAATTGAAATATCAGGCTCACCTATCAATTCGTCTAATTGTTTGATATCAAAATCTTTATCTTGGGAATAATCTTCAAACATCTTTAAAATCAAAACAGTACCATAAGTAGAATAAAAAGAGACAAAATTATCTCTACTCATAAGGTCAGTTGGAGCAATAGCAGAAAGTTTAATTTGATATGAATCATCATTTGTGGTTATGAGGGCATACTCCTCAATATGATATTTACCATCATCTATAGTTACTAAATCTTTTTTAAATTTTTCTCTCCAATTGGATTGACCTTTTAAAGATGTAAAAGACACCAGAATCAATAGGAAGAAAAATATCAACCTTTTCATAAGGATCTAAATTTAGGTTTATGATTTAAAATACAAAAAAAAGCAAGAATTTCAAAAGTTTAAAAGAACTTGAAAAAAATCAATTTTAAAAATTTAGATTACGCATGCTCCATACACACGGAAATGAAACACACGAAAAAGGTCTTTTCATCAAAAGCCTAATAACAATTAGTAGATAAAAAGACGGCTGTCCGGAAGGGACAGCCGTCTTATGTTATCTAGCTAATCTTAATTTAATCAATATCCGTAATTTTGTACCATATTTTTATTAGCGTTTAGCTCATTCTGAGGAATAGGGAATGCATCTCTATAGTCTCCAGGAGCAAGTGTGTGATCTAAAAGACCAGCAGAATTATATACTGGCAGTGAATGACCAGTCCTGACTAAATCATCAAATCTGAAACCTTCGAAGCACAATTCTTTACGTCTTTCTAACAAAATATTATCTTCATTAACTGCAGTATATGTAGTAGCATTCCTATGCTGTGGAATCATATTGAGATAAGTTAGAGCATTTGTATTATCACCCAGATGATATAAAGCCTCAGCGTAATTCAGGATAACTTCTTCATATCTGAAAAGAGGTATATCATAATCAAAATTCTGGTTTGTAGGATATTTACCAATGTTTCTAACTCTTCCGGAGCCATCAATACCGATCATACCTCCAGCAGGACCACGGACATCAGTAGTATCAAAAATATTATAGAGATCCTGTGTTCCCTGAATATCTCCATAGTTGTGGCCTCTATAGATATATGACAATCCATTTATACCCTGGTTGTCCTGTGGACGTCCAGCCAGCTCAAAGATTACATTATCTGTTCCTTTATCACTGAATGTTGCTGCGTAGTCATTTGCATCTGCAATACTGAACTGTCCGGAATTAATAACAGCCTCAGCTGCATCTTTAGCAATCTGCCAATCACCAAAATAAACAGCTACTCTTGCTTTTAATGCATATCCTGTCCAGGTTGTAATAAATTCTTTACTGTCATCGTTTAGATCTTCCTTCATAAGGCTCAGTCCCATGTCTATATCTTTGTATATCTGCTGTTTAACCTCATCAACTGTGTTACGGGCAGGGGTCAGATCTTCACCCTTGTATTCAGTAACATAAGGAATACCTAAAGTATTATCGGCTCCATTGATAAATTGTTGACCATATAATCTCAACAAATCAAAGTGTGCTAATGCTCTTATAATATATGCCTCACCTATATAATGGTTAGCAAGATCCTGGTCACCTTCCAATTTAGTTGGGTCTTGAGCTATCATAATATTGGCATTAGCTATTACTCTATAAATTTGTGCCCATGTTCCTGAAACATAACCATCGTCAGGAGTATATGAGCGCTGGGAAATAGTCATAAAACGGCCTGAATTTCCGTTAGAAAAGGCGTTATCAGTACGTGCTTCTCCATATATGATAACATTTCTTCCGTAATAAGCAACACCAGTCATACGATCAAGGGCTCCTATTAAAAGAGCATACAAATCTTCTACTGTGTTTATCCCCGTCTCAAATGATTTAGACGTGGATAATGTAGGTTCGAGTAGATTTTCCTGATTACATGCTGTGAAAAGGAAAATCATTACCAAACCCAAAGATATTAATAACTTTATTGTGCTTTTCATAATTACAGGTTTTTAGTTTTAGAAAGTAATATTAACACCAAAAACAAATGTTTTTACAGGTGGTGTAGTGAGTCTGGTAAAGCCATCCAGACGGACCTCTGGGTCCCACTCTAAGTTCTTGTCTTTCACCCAAGTGAAGATATTATAACCTCTTACAAACAGTGACAAATTTTGTACGCCTAAAGGTCCTATAAACTGCTTAGGAACATTGAAGCCTATAGTAATGTCTTTTATTCTCATATAATCACCTGGAAGCAAAAATCTTGATGACATTTCGCTTGCATTATATGCCCTGGTTCTGAAAATAACCTTTGGCACATCTGTAACATCACCAGGTTTTTGCCATCTATTCATCAAGCCCTGCAAACCATTAAAGAAGTATACACTATATAAGCCAGAGTCATAGATGTATCTCATCCAGCTTTCATAAACAAGATGTCCACCAGCATAATATCCATGCATATTAGCATAGAACCATTTAAATCTGAAATTAAAGCCAAAACCTGCTGTTCTTGTCGGTACAGGTCCTTTTCCAAAATAGAATTTGTCAGCTGTAGAGTAGTCATAAGTCTTTGCATCTCCACTATCTGGGCTTACGTACCACTGTGGAAGACCATTATCAGGATCAACACCTGCGTATTTTCTTATATACCATTCATTTATAGTATGACCTACTTCTACAACACTATGATGTCCTATGATATTCAGGTAATTACCTTCAGCGTCTTTTGCAAGTTCCTTTACTACATTATTCAAAGTTGAGAAGTTGCCAAAGATCGAGAATTCAACATCCTTTGTACGGACCAGATTAAGATTAAGCTCTAATTCGAAACCTTTGTTAAGTATAGCACCAACGTTCTGGTTCTGGGATCCATGACCAGTTGTACGGGAAAGAGGCACATTCTGAAGCAAGTCAAAAGTATATCTGTTAAAATATGCTACAGAACCTGTAACAAAATCTTTAAATAAACCAAATTCTATACCTGCATCAATAGTTCTGTTCTTCTCCCAAGTCAGGTTTGTATTTCCAAATTGTGCTGGTACCATACCTCCTTGATCTGCATAATTAGCACTGAAAGAAAGCAAAGCCTGATAAGTATTATTTCCAATGCTTGAATTACCTGTAAGGCCATAAGAACCTCTAATACGAAGTTGGTTTATAATGTTTGTCAATCCTTTGAAGAATTCTTCGTTACTTACATTCCAGGCTAAACCAACTGCCCAGAAGTTACCAAAACGGTGACCACGTGCAAAACGGGAAGAACCTTCCCTTCTAAATGTCAAGTCAACAATATACCTGTCTTTATAATTATAGTTAGCCATGCCCAGATAGGAAAGATTCATCCAGTCGCTATAAGAAGAATAAGACTGATAATTAGCGCTTGCACTTGCTAAATAGTAAAGTCCATCAGCAGGGAAGTTCTCTCCATATCCATATAGATAATTATTTTTATTTTTCTGGTATTCTGCAAGTGCTGTTAAACTCAGATTGTGTCCATTCTTAGAAAATATATAGTTTAAAGACTGCTGTGTTACAAAGTTAAAATCTCTTGTTGTTGAATATTCTGCATAACCATTCACATCTTTTCCATCGCCATGATGTCTGTTTGCATAACGTTGCCATGGTGCTAGTGTAAAATCGAATGCATAAAGAGACTTAAACTTTAATCCCTTTATCAGTTCTATTTCAAAATATGAATTACTTATTCCTCGTGTAAGTGTATTTAAATTAATATCATGATCCATCAAATAAACTGTGTTAAACAACATAGTATGTAAATCCAGATTTGGTGCTCCTGTACTATCAAAAGGTGAATCCCATGGATTCATGAAGTACTTTGTTAAAAATGGATTAGCGAAATACGCTCTTTGTTCCAGAAAAGCATCTTGAGTTACATAAGAAACTGTATTAGAGGTAGAAAACTTAACCCGTTTTGTCAGATTAGTATTATAATTGAAAATACCACTAATACGCTTAAAATCTTTACTAATAACAGTTGCTGAAGTTCTATTATAATTCAATCCAATATAATAACTGCTAACGTCTGAGCCACCTGTTGCAGAGAACCTAAGATTATTTACAGGAGCATTTTTTTGCTGAACTACTTCGCCCCAATTATGGTCTTGACCATCCCAATCTTGCAATGTTCCCCAGAAGTCTAAACCATGACCTATAGCCCAGTTATAAATACTATCTGCCTGGTCCCTAGTATAATCAAAGTATCCTCTAGCGCCTAGAGCAGTATCTGGGCCAAATGTATTATAAACAGCATCAATATAAAGTTCTTTTTTCTGCTGCGCTGTCAAAGGCTTTGGACCTGGTACAGCATTGTTCTGCATTCCATAATCATAAGAAAAATTAAATCTTACTTTTTGCTTTTTGCGTCCGTGCTTTGTTGTAATAACGATTACACCATTAGCGCCTCGAGCTCCATAAGCTGCTGTTGCTGCCGCATCTTTCAAAACAGTAATACTCTGGATATCATTTACATCAAGAGTTGCTAATGCACTTAATGAACTATTACCCCCACTCCCAGAAAAGTCGCCTGAGATTACAGGAACACCGTCTATCACATACAGTGGTGTGTTTGATGCAGAAAGCGACCCAATACCACGAATAATAATGTTCTGAACAGACCCAGGCATTCCGGATGTAGTAGACAATGTCATACCAGCAACTTTACCCTGAAGGGCTTCTGTCACTTCTGTCACTGGTACTTTGATGTCATCAGACATAACCTGTGTAGCTGAACCAGTAATCTGGTTCTTCGCCCTACTATAATAACCCATTACTACAACTTCCTCTACCTGTACAGCTTCTGGTTTCATCTGAACGTTGATAACATTGCTTGTAATAGGCACCTCAACAGTCTTGTAACCTACGAAGCTGAATACAAGTGTTGTGGCATCTTCTGGTACACCACTTAATGTATATTTACCATCTACATCGGTAATAGTACCGATGGTGGTCCCCTTAACTACTACAGATACCCCTGGCAAGGGATTACCGTCATCCGCACTCGTGACGGTACCTGTAATAGTCTTTTGAGCAAATGCTTGCATCCCAAGGAAACCAAGGAATGCAACCAATAACATTAGTTTTTTCATAAATCCTTGATTTTTAGTTTTTAATGAATTTAAACGCTTGTATTAAGCATTGACTATTTTATGTAAATTTTAGTTTTTATTCAAAAATTTTTACAAAAAAAATTACAAAAAATTTATTTCTTTTCTACACAACATAATAAATTATTCAGGTTTTGTTAATAAACTTAACTTTTTCTTACCTTATCACTAAACCTATTTCTTATAGCTAAAACATACTATGAAAAACTTAAATATAAGGTATACGGAGTTAGTTTTGACACTGAGTCTAGTCTTCCTTCTAAATATTTAGAACGTAGAATATAATAGTAAATTTATTTATTTCGCTTTTGTGAGTTACCATAATTTTCATTTCTCGAAAAATGTTATCTCACTCTAATTATAAACTTACCAAATTTTAAATTTAAAAAAATTTTATGTTTTTATTTCATGATAAAAATCATGTGTTTTATTGATTATTAGTGTAAATTTTTTAGAAAAAATGAGGTCATGAAACTTTCATCTCGTCCTTTTGTTGGTGTGCTGGCATTTTTGATAGTTCTTTTTACCATGCCTTTGGGACATGCTGCGATGATTGTAATGGAAAAACTCTTTGGTTCTGGCTTTCTTTATTGGAGCGCTGTGATAGTAGGTATAGTAGGAGTTGTGTTGGTGCTCGTTGGTTTGTTTGTCAAAGGTAAGACAGGTCAAACATTTCTCGGTCTGTTTGGAGGACTGTTTATCTGGACAGGCTGGGTGGAGTTTGCATTTGTTTATTATGCACACCGTTATCATGTGCCGCCACTGATAGAGAATGGTGAGGTGGTAACCAAGCCAGAGTATTTGATAATGCCTGCTACAATTGGGCTGCTGGCTATTATCATGCTTGCATACTTGTTCAATACGTACACGAATTGTAATTTTTTCCGTTGGTTTCAGAGACAGCTGGGAATCAAACGCGAGAGCGACCTGGTGCCGCGCAAACGCCTCTCTGTGATAACAGCCACAGAGATGGCGATGGTGCTGTGGGCAAATTATATCCTGTTGTTAATAGCTTATGATGAGCGTTTTTTTGGTGATCGCTCATGGTTTACATACCTTGTAGCGTTTGGCTGTTTGTTGTGGTCTTTGTATTTGTTTTTGCAGCTGCTCAGGATAGAAAAATGGGATTATGCCCTGCGTTATGCCATTCCTACAGTGGTTATTTTCTGGAATTTTGTGGAAATTCTGGGACGCTGGAACCTTTTCAAGGAGATATGGATAGAGCCTTTCCGCTATTGGAAAGAGATTTTGCTGATGCTACTCGTGTTTGTGCTGTTGATTTTGATAACAGTGTGGGAAGAGCGTCATAAGGAGCGCACCCGTGTAGCATGAAAGATATGATGCACTTCAGTCTGGAGCTTATTTAAATCTATCAAAAGATATTCCCTGTATCCTGTGAGCTTCTACCACTAGTCCCTGCAAGTTGCTGAAAGCAGCTAGGATGGAAAAGCGTTTGAGTTTATTTTATATTTAACATTCTGGCTTTGTGCCAATAACCTGACTAATTTAAAATAACGACGGCGGGTCGTAGACCCGCCGTCTCGCCTGCAATCTGCATAATTTTTAGGCCTTGATTCCTACATTATCTGTGCTTATTGCACTTTATCTGATGCTAGATCTGCAGGCTATTATAAAGTTATATAATTTTGCAGAAAAAAACAAGTTTTTTCTGGCTAAAATTTGTAACATCGTCAACATTGTAATATTCTTAAATGTTTTAAACATAGTTAATTAGTTGTTTGGCCTTTTTATGGTTTGATGACTTTCTGCACCTGGCCGCAGGTAAGCATCTTATCGCCAAAGTATGGATTTTTTATTTCCTTTATTTTGCTAACCCACACCGCGCCCTTGTTGTCAAAAGCCATTGGGCAATACTCAACGTAGAGTGTGTCTTCGTATTTTACACCCAGCGTTTCGATGGCTTTTGCCAGTCGGTCAGAGATAATGCTAAAATGCGAGCGTTTCATTTCCAGTCCTTTCATCTGGATGATTCCATTAAGGTTGGTGCGTAAGTCTTTTTCGATCGACATCCACTGCGACATGGCATCGCCTTTTAGCAGGCTCATGTCCACTTTGTCCAAAGCTTCGAGGGTGTTTTTAGCTTGCTGGGTGGCTTTGTCTGGATCTGAAGACACAAAAGCGTCTTTCATCTTCAAGTAAGCCTGAACCACACGTCCGAGCTGTTCCTGGAATTTCTCTGGAATGGGCTGGCCGTTTTGCTGCGCTGGTTGTAGCTGTGTACTTGACATATCCATTTCCCGGTTGGATTGGTCGTCCATTTTCATATCGCCGTGGTTATGACCTGTTGATACTTTACCGCCTGTGGGGTTCATCATGCTTTTTTTTCCGGCCAGCTGTGCCGATGCATCGACTTTGAATACACCGTAAGTTACGACTTGTTCGCCTTCCTGTAAGCCACTGATTACTACATAGTAATCACCGGCCTCAGGTCCAAGTGTGACTTCTCTGTAAAGGAATGTTGGCTTCTGGCGACCGGGAACATTGACGTAAACGATAGAGCGTTTGCCAGTCCATAGCACTGCTGTTTTAGGTATAAGTAGCATTTTAGCCTCCTGTCCTATTGTTGAGTTTAGCTTAGCGTCGACGAACATCTGTGGCTTTAGCTGCAGGTCTAGGTTATTAACTTCCAGCCGCACATGTGCCACACGTGTCTGCGGGTCAATAAATGGATCAATGAATGTTACACGTGCTGTGAAGGCCTCACCGGGCAGGGCGCGCACTGTGAATTGAGCTTTATCGCCTATTTTTATCCATGGCAGGTCCTGCTCATAAGCATCGAGCATAACCCATAGATGGCCCAGGTCAGCAAGTTCGAACATCTTGCTTCCCTCGCGGACATAGTCACCGAGAGATACGTATCGTTGGAGTACTGTGCCTGAGAGTGGTGATAGAATGTCAAAGTATTCTATCACTTTGCCGCTGCGTTCAATCTGGTTTATCTGACTCTCGGTTAGGTCCCACAATCTGAGTTTTTTGCGGGCTGATTGGTAGAGACTTGGGTTCTGGGCCTTGTATCTGGCAGCTTCCAGTAGTTCTTTCTGAGCTGTGATAAGGTCAGGAGAATAGATTGTAGCCAGTTTCTCTCCTTTTTTTACGCTTTGGCCAGTGAAATTGATGTAGAGTTTTTCTATCCTTCCTCGGAAGCGTGCTGTTATCTGTGCATAGCTACGTTCGTCTGGCTGTATTTTCCCGAAGAGATGCAGCTCTTTGACAGGTGAGGCGAGGCGAACCGGAGTAGTCTGTATCTGTGCCAGTGCGGCTGCTTCGGGACTTAGCTGTATTTCGTTTGGGTCTTTCTGTAGCTGTTGTTCTTCGAGTGCTTCTTCTTGCTCGAGAGGTATGAGGTCCATACCGCAGATTGGGCACTTACCAGGATGGTCTTCTCGTATTTGTGGGTGCATGGAGCATGTCCAGATTGTTTTTTGTTGTTGTGAGTCTCCTGTCACCTGCGGAGTTTGTGTTGTTTTGTGATTTTGCTTTTTTACTGTGAGTCCTGCTATAGCCAGTCCCATAATGAGACCAATTATGAGGCTGACCAGGAGCAGTTTTTTGTTTTGTTTGAGGTTGTTAATCAAGTTTTTCATGACTTTATGATTTTGTGTGAATTACTGTTTATTCTTTGCCAGTGAGTAATAAGATGAAAGCAACGGCGGCCTCGCGGTCGGTGCGGGCATGCTCGAGCTGCAAGGAGTAATTAAGATAGCGGCGTTGCATACGCAGGATTTCTTCGAAATTACTGCTCTGTGTACGGTACTGGTCTTCGAGGATTTTTATCGAGCGCCAGGCAATGGATTTTTGTCTTTGGTAGAGGCTGATGCGGCGCTCAGCATCGAGATAATCTGCATAGGCTTTCTCAAAGAGTGTCTGCAGGGTGTTTAGCTGGTCTTGTTTTTTCTCTTCGGTGGACTGTTGTAATAGCTCGGCTTCCTTGATCATTGCGGAATATCTTTTCCTGTAAAGGGGCACAGTGATACCGACGCGGAACATTAGAGCATCGTTGCCTATGCCGCTTGTCTGGTCCGTGGCTCCTACTATTGTGTAATCAACACCAACTACAAATGATGGCAGACCCTGCCGGCGTGCTACCTGTTGCTGTTTTTCGAGAGATAGGGCTAGCTGGTCCAGGCTCATCAGTGTGTGATTGGATGAGAGGCTATC
>JALVRO010000123.1 GCA_027031265.1 Bacteroidales bacterium
TTCTGCAAAAAATTTATGCGGTACTAAAATGTTCATCGCCATAGAGATTAAGCTAATTAGCACAAAATTAGAAAAAATGCTCAGAAACTATGCGCCTTGTTAAAGTTGCTTCATATTATAATGCTGCACTTGACTATTACTACATGCAATACCCCCAGGTCAAGGATCTTTCTTACAACGAGCAGCTGAGCCATTTATTGGGTTTTGGCCTGGGATGGGCTGATTATTATGCAAAAGCACTCAGACAACTTGGGTGGGAGGCCTATGAGATTGTTGCCAATGCCCGGCCTTTGCAACAAGCATGGGCAAAGGAAAATAATTTTCAGGGTAATGAAACAGAGATAGTGCTGGAGCAGTTACGCAGCCTCAATCCTGATATTGTGTGGTTTCAGGATAGTATCAGTTTCGAAGCTGACTTTTTCGAAGCAGTCCGTTCCCTGCCGACGGTAAAATTATTGATTGGTAATAGCTGTGCACCATACTCACAAGCAAATCTGCGTGCTTTCCGTACTTTTGACTTCCTGACCACATGTTCTCCAAAATTTGTAAATGAATTTTCAGAATATGACATAAAAGCATTGTTGCTATATCAAGCCTTTGACCCTGACATTGTGAATCACATAAAGCCTTCTGAAAAAAAAATTGATGTCATATTTATTGGCTCCCTGATCATAGGACGCGATTATCATAACGAACGCATTGATTTTCTGCGCCACCTGCTCCGTTCTGGCGTAAATCTACGTATTCATGCTAACATTGTGGGAAGCAGACCCATGGATATAGTAAAAAAACAAATACTGTTTGTGTTAAGAAAAATTCTGGACAGCACAGGACTATCTTCTCTTGTCCAGAATCAAGTCTGGTACCGCAAGAGCCTGGCCCTTAATGAATTTCCACAATTAAAATTTTTAGGCAAACAATTAAGGAAAAATATAAAGCCACCTTTATTTGGGATAAAAATGTACCAAACTCTCTCAAGTGCCAAAATATGCCTTAATCAACACGGTACAGTCGCTGGCCCTTATGCAGCCAATATGCGCATGTTTGAGACAACAGGTGTAGGTACAGTCCTGCTCACAGACAACAAGAAAAACATTAGAGACCTATTCATACCAGATGAGGAGATTGTTGTGTATAATGACTTCAACGAAGCCGCAGAAAAAATCCAGTGGCTGCTGCAAAACCCGGAAAAAGCCAAGCAGATAGCCCAGGCAGGACAGAGGCGCACTTTGCAAGATCATACTTATCTCAACCGTGCAAGACAATTAACACAGGAAATACAAAAATACCTCTAATGAAAGTCGTTTATCTCAATACTTTTGGCAATTATGGCGGCGCAGCAATTGCTGCCCTGCGCAGCATGCAAGCCGCCAGTACCCAGGGCATTAATATCACGCTTCTGGCAGGCTTTAGAGTGCAAGCACAAGAGCAAGTTGCCGAAATATGGCCTGGCCTGGGCCTGGTCAAGAAAGCAATCATGGCTGGTGAGATTGCCGCTTATCTGGGGCATGCTGCCGACCCGGAGCAGCGGTTTATTTTCTCGCCAGGGCAGTGGGGCTTGCCAGTGGCGGGCCACCCCCTCGTGCGACAGTCAGATGTAGTACATCTGCACTGGACCCATCAGGGTCTACTGTCGCTACGAGGCATGGAAAAAATCTTTTCCATAGGCAAGCCCGTAGTCATAACGCTACATGACCAGTGGTGGATGACAGGCGGTTGCTATTATCCAATGGGATGTGAGGGTTATCTCAAAGGCTGTCACAATTGTCCCTTGCTTAAAAGCCGCTCCAGGCTTGCCAGCCGCGTCTTTAGCCGGAAAAAAGAAATTATCTCTTCGCACGATGTGCATCTTATTGCCATATCCAGGTGGATGAAAAGCGAGATCGAACAGAGTCCCTTACTCCACCATGCCACTGTCCATCACTTACCCAATGCCATAGACACAGATGTTTTTAAGCTCCTGGACAGGGACGAAGTACTCAAAAAGCTGGGACTTAACCCAAAGAAAAAACGCATTGGCTTTGTAGCTGTTAATGTAAATGATCCGCGCAAAGGAGCACGCTACCTAATAGAGGCAATAGAGCAACTGGACCAGACGCTCGACCCCGGGCATTATGAGCTGCTTATCATTGGACGTGATGAAGCTGTAAACAACTTTCGAACACGGCTAAACGTCGTCACTACTGGCTTTGTGACGCCTGATAAAATGCCGCTTTATTACAATGCCATGGATGTGTTTGTTCTGCCAAGCATTATAGACAACTTGCCCAATTCTGTTATGGAGGCCCTGTCGTGTGGTGTGCCTGTTGTAGGCTTTAACATAGGAGGTGTGCCTGATATGGTCCAGGACAAAATTAATGGGTATCTGGCCCGGGAAAAAGACTCGACTGATCTGGCCCAGGGTATCCAGTGGGTACTCAAAGAGGCAGAATACCAGATGCTTAAACAGAAAGCACGCAATACTGTAGAGGAAAAATTCTCTTACCAGGTCATTGGTAAAAAATTATTAGAACTATATCAAAACATTGTCTAAATAATTGCATTGTCGATGGATGTTATTAACTTTGTAAATTGAAATTAACTTTAAAACCGCACATCATGAAAAAATTAGGTTATTTACTATTAGCCTTTGTTCTGATTTTCTCATTTTCATGCAAAAAGCATAAAAAGGCACAAGAGACACAACAACCTGCAGAGGATACACTGGTTATGGAACAGCCAGTATTACCCTTTGAGCAGGAAGTAACACCATACGATTCCAATGCTGTGGACACAACTATGACAGACCAGGTGCTGACCGTTGACGAACAAACAAACCAGATGACCCCTGTAAGCGATCAGGAAGTAGAGCAGAATCAAGGTAATATTTACATCATTGTGGGTAGTTTCAAGAAATATCAGAATGCTGTCAAGACAAAGGCTTTTTATGAAAAACTAGGTTATAATCCACAGATACTGCCACAGGTCGGTGGCTACAACCGTGTGGCTATTGAATCTTTCTCAGACCTTTCTTCTGCCCGTAAGAGGCTCAAGGAGCTCAGAAACAAATTTAACCGTCATGATTTCTGGCTTCTTTATACCAAATAAACAACAGGAGGCTGTCCAAAAAAGGTTTTCGGCATATTGTCGTGCCGTCTGCTTTGGCCAGCCTTTTTTTTAACCATACAAAAATGAAACTTTTGGCTTACATACTATTATTCAGTCTTTTGCTACTAATAGCTGTCTGGTTTTTATTGCCTTATCTTCTACGTTATTTTCTTTATAGATTCAACAAACGCATGCAATCATATATGGATGAACAGGAACAAGAAACCGAAGCAGGAGACCAGACTATTATCAGCCGTAAATCTAACACAGAGGCCGAACAAACTGATTTTGAAGAACTAAACTAACAAAAAATTATGAAAAAGATATTAATCGCTACTGTTTTCGCTATACTCATAGTCCTTATTGTCGGTTATATAAAGATTCGCAAAAACGAGCCGGGAAAGATTTCATCAGCGGTTAATGCCTTACCTACAGATGTAGGATTTTTTATACAGTCTACGTCCCTGGACGAGTTTATTCTCAACTCAGAGGGGAAAAGCCTATTTTTCAAAGATTTATTATCCATCAAAGACAAGACCCTGGTCACTTCGTACTTCAAGTCAGCAAAGAATCTATTAAAAAAATATCCCCAGCTGGCTAATATCTTTGAAAATCATAATGCTATTATAGCTTTCCGCCGCCAGGGTAAGAGCGACATTGATATAATGCTCGTGCTGGAAACGCATTCACAGAGTGATAAACAAAAAATTTCAAAGTACATTGCACAGGTAGTCAAGCTGGAAGGGATGATTACCACAAAGAGCCAGTACAATCAAACAGATGTTTATATTCTGACCAGAGGAGACACTGTGCTATATCTGAGTTTTATTAAAGGCCTCATGCTCCTGACCAGGTCAGAACTACTTTTACAGAGCTCTATACGTCAGCTGAGTAATGATATTTCGATCAAATCAATTCCAGAATTCTCAAGTGTGTCCACAGTTGCAGGGAAAAAAGTACCAGCAACGCTTTTCATCAATTATTCTGAACTGTGGACAATTTTTGTTAATAACACATCAATTCTGGGAAAAACAAGCCTTGCCAGGTTAAAAAACTTTGCAAATTGGACAGAACTGGATATCAAACCAGACGAGAATCTAATCCGTTTTTATGGCGTCACATCAGTAGATAATTCATCGAAAAAATTCCTCAATATATTCCGTGGTCTCGAAGGAGGCAAGCTAGGTGTGGATAAAATGCTCCCACGAAAGACCATCCAGTATATTATGTTTGGGTTTAAAAACTTTAAATCTTTCAGTGCCAATTACAACAACTTTCTCTCTGGACGTAATATGAATGCTATCTACTCTCAGAAAAACATGGACTTTAAAAAACTCTATGGATTTGACCCTTCGATACAATTTCTTGAGTGTCTGGGACAGACCATAACCATAGCTGACGTCCGCTATAATGCCTCTATCACCAGTACTGCTTCTTACCTTATTATTGACCTGGAAAACAAATCATGTGTAGAAAAACTTTTGCAGCAATATTCTAGAAAATATGCTAAGAACAACCATGAGAAATACTCTGATCCTTATTCCAAATACCAGACATCTGACGGAGCTTATGTGCCAATACACCGTCTCCCCGAGCCGCAACTCTTTGACCTTGTATTTGGAGCCCTATACAAACTACCTGCACATCAATATTATTTCTATCTTGATAATTATCTGGTAATGAGCTCTTCTGTGGAAAATATCAAACATTTCATAGACTCTTATTATGGTGGCTACACTCTGGGGAATGATAATGATTATATGCAACTTAGAAAAAATCTAACACCTAAGGCAACAATTACGTATTTTATTCGCAGACCTGTTCGCAATCACTTGATTGATAAATATTTAAACAAAAACACATTACAGCTAATACACAATAATCCTCGCATCTTTTATGGTATCAATGACATTGCTCTACAATTTTATCCAGAGAACAAACTTTTTGTAACATACCTTTATCTGGGTTACAAGCCATATAAACAGGCACCATCTTATGTCATCTGGGACAAAAAACTCAAAGCTCCGATCGTCACCAAGCCGTTTGTTTTCATCAACCATTACACAAAACAAAAAGAAATCTTCGTGGGCGACCGTCAAGGTAATGTTTACTTGATTAACCGGGATGGCAAAATACTATGGAGCCGAACATTAGAAGGTCCTATCACTGGCCACATTTACATGATTGATTATTTCCACAATGGTAAATACCAACTGCTTTTTAACACAAAAAACAAAATTTACATACTGGACCGTCTGGGCCGTGATGTAGAACATTACCCAATAACACTAAAAGCTACGGCATCGGCACCTGTCAGCGTTTTTGACTACGAAAAAGACGGTAATTATCGCATATTTGTCCCTTGCACTGACCACAGGGTGTATCTCTACACAAAAGAAGGGAAAATTAACCCTGGATGGCTAATAACAAAGACCTCGGCACCTGTCAGGACACCAGTCCAACACTTTGTATACAAAGGACGTGACTATATAGTTTTTGCCGACGATATTCACACATACATACTCAACCGCAGGGGTGAAACACGCATACCTGTGGACCGTACCTTTGCCAAAGCCACACACACTGGCTTTTACCTCATACCACAGGACAGCAACCATAAAACAACCACATTCCTGACAACAAACAAAACAGGTAAACTAGTCTTCATCAATCTCAAGGGCAAAGTCACTATCGTGCCAGTGCCTGAAAAATTCTCAGATAGCCATTATTTCTTGCTATCTGACTGGGACGGGAATGGTTCGTATGAATTCATCTATCTCCAGGACAACAAAATGTATGTCTATGACGAAAAACTAAAACCTGTGCTTGAGCCTATTACGTTCAAAGGCGATATACTCGAGCCCCCTGTTATTTACCGTTTCTCAGCCTCAGACCGGCGTGTGGGCTTTATCACATCAGAGAATTTAATTTATCTGATTAATAACAAAGGGCAGATAATCAAAGACTTTCCAAAAGCTGCGACCACACGCTTCACAATCACACCCCTCTATCCCGACAAAGGTCTCAACATACTGGTGGGCAACAAGGAATATCTGCTCAATTATAAGTATTGAGCCCTTTCCCATGCGGGTTTAATCACCCGCATGGGAAAATCCATCGCGTTCATATTAAACAATCTTTCTATATCTTCCTCTAGACACGAACTCTACTAAGCCTTTATCACGCATTATCTGTAATTGCTGACGTATCTTTGCCTTTACATTATGATTCTCAGGATGCAAGCTCTCAAGCCAATGCTCGCATTCATAAACCTGTGTAAGTGTAAAAGTATTACCAGGTATTCTGTACACACAATTCATGACATCAATCAACCAGCCTCTTGTATTCAAATCTTTTCTTTGCATAAAAGCTATATTCTGCCACTGTTTTAAAACTTCATCTCTGGGCAAAGATTTGCTATCTTTAACGATAAAAATACGCCCTAACTCTGGAATTCTCTCTATCAGAATATTACAGCCTACCCATCCGGCCCGTCTAGCAGTAGGAGCGAGAGGCTTTCGCTTCTCTATCACACTGGGTACAATAAAAAAACGCGGAATAACCAACAGGTTTTTGACCATCATAATCTCCTTGCTATAGGATAAAAACAAAAAGTTTGGATTGTCATTTGAGGTTATACGCCGAATCATTGTTTTGTATGCACCATCGCTAATCTTGTGGCCAAATTTATCTGCCTTACTCTTTAGCTCATATTGTTGTCCACAAGCTGGACAATAAAAATCAGCTACTGGTCTATTATTTTCAAACTTGTGCAAAGGGCTCCCACAGGCCGGACAAAAGACATTCTCCCCGACCCAGTGCTCTGTTAAAATACGTATTTTTTGTGATTGGCTTTTGTACTCTGTGGCCAATCGTAAATCAAAGGAAAGATTCATAATCCCACCTCTATTTTGAACAGCATCATCAATAACTCAAACCCTCTCCCATCACCTCACCTGTGGCTCTGTTATATCCAGGCGTTTGACCAGACGGCCTTGCCGATAAAGGCCTTTGAAGCGTATCCGTCCGTATTTGTCATACTTGACGACAAGGCCGTCGAGCAGACCCTTTTTGTAGTTCATTTCCCTTAGAATGCGGGCAGATGCTGGATCAAAAATTTTCCAGGTACCATCAGGACGGCCGTTCTTATAACTCTCCTGTCTGACCAGACGCCCCGCATCATCGTAATAACGCCATAGCCCTTCTTTTTTGTCATTCTGATAGGTGCCTTCGATGATTTTATTGCCATAAGGACCAAATTTAGAGTAATAACCATTGCGTTTACCGTCCTGGTAAGTCACAATGAGTGTATGGCGGCCTGTGCTATCAAAGTATTCACACACACCGTTGTACACATCATCTTTGTAATGAAGCACCTCGCGTGGCACACCGTTGTGGTACCACATTTTCCACTCGCCGTTCATCCTGCCATTGTGGAAATTGCCCTCTGTCTCCAGCTTACCATCAAGGTAATAACGCCGCCACTGGCCTTCTTCTTTGTCATTAACATAATTACCTGTGTAATAAACCTGCCCATTCTCGTAATAAACCGTCCACTTGCCATGGCGCCTGTCATCTTTGTAATAGCCTATTTTCCACACCTGTCCCGAAGGATACCACCATGTCCATTTGCCCTGCATTTTACCCTGCCGGTAATAACCTCTATTGCCCAGCTTACCGTCCTTCTGGTAATATGTCCACAGGCTATCCTGAAGGTCGTTTTTGAACCAACCTTCCTGTAGTTTCTGGCCAATGGTGTCGTACCATATAGCATAGCCTTGTTTTATGTCGTCGATAAAATGCATCATTGACTCCATCTGACCATTTCGGTAATAACGCTTGTGTTCGCCTGTCTTCTTGCCATTATGAAAGCTACCTGTCCAGTATACCTGGCCATTCTCATAATAAAAAGTCCAGGTGCTATCACGTTTACCTTCACGCATCCAGCCCCGGGCGAGCAGCTTGCCCTGCCGGGAATAGAGTTTATATTCCCCATTATCATAATTGAGCACAACTTTTATCTTGCCATCAGGATAATAGGTTATCCATTTGCCGGTCTTGAAGCCATTGTCATAATAGCCAATTTCCCTTTTCCCTCCAGTAGGGAAATATTCAATCCACAGAGAGTCCTTGAGTCCGTCGTGGTAATAGCCTTTTTGAAAAACCTGGCCATTATCGTAATAGTCAACAAAATATCCTGTGCCTTCTCGCACCGTAGTATCCCCCTTAGGTGAAAAAGCCCACCAAACCCGGCATGTATCCAGATGACAAGCTTCAATTTTGGATATAAGTCCGTTCTTGAAATAATATGTCCACAGGCTATCACGATGATTATCCTTAAAATATCCAAGCAATGAGAGCTGGCCATTCTCGAACCATTCTTTGTATTCACTCTGCCGTATGCTATCGTACATATAGCCTTCGGTCTGTTTCTTACCGTTTGGGTAATAATAAGTTACCCTGCCCCATAGCTTATCATTTTTAAACTGTGCCTCTTGTGTGAGATGTCCCTGTCTATCATAGTATTTCCAGATACCAGCTTTTTTGCCGTCGACCATGATGCCCTGACGCTTGACGGTTCCATTCTTGTACTTAAAAACAATGGTATCAACATGATATTGCCCTAAGGTCAATACTGCCATTAATAAGCCTGTACACAGGGAGATTATTTTTTTCATTGTGTGGTGTTTTTTATTCTATTTATTAACGTGTGAGCAAAAAGCATTATTTTATTTCTCTTGGCTGGTCGTCTATCCCACCGGATAGCTCGCGCAGGTCCTGTCCTTTTTTAAACTGCTCTATTTTACGCAATTGTGGGTCAAACTTTCTTTCCCACGAGCCAATAAGTTTATTATAACTAAGCACTGTGCTACGAATGTTTTTTCCCAGAGACTCGAGGTGATTGAGAAGTATATTATATCTCTCCCTCAGCTCTGCTATTGAGTCCACTACCTGGCTCACGCTACGATATGCTTTATCCTGGCGCCACATAGCATCAATCATCTGCACAAGTGGTATTATAGTAGATGGTGAGGCCAGCACCACACGCTCCTTTATTGCATCACTAAATAGATTGGTATCAGTGCTCACGGCCAGGGCAAAAGCTGCTTCTATTGGCATGTATAGCACCACATAGTCCAGGCTATCTTCATACTCCTTCCAGTAAGCTTTTTTGCCCAAGTCCTTTATCCTTGAGCGCAGAGCTTTGACATGTTCGCGGGCAAGGGTGTATCGCCGCTGTTCATCCCCAGCCTCCATATAGTCCCAATAAGCACTCATAGTCATCTTAACGTCAATGATAATCTTACGTTTATTTGGGAGGGTAATGATAAAATCCGGTCTCTGTTCCTTTGTAGTAACCTGCTCCTGGTAGATAGTACCCTCAGACCATCCAATAATTTCAAAAATACGCCGCAGCTGCATCTCCCCCCATTGTCCCCGTTGTGTGGGACTCTGAAGAACCTTGACTAGTTCCTGTGTACGATGTGCCAGATCCTGGCTCTGTTGCTTCATATCCTCAATTGCACGGTTCAGACCCGATAGCTTTTCTGTGGAGTTCTTAAAAAACTCCTCCACTTTTTGTTTATATTCATTTATCACCTGTGCAAAAGGTTTTACCACGCTATCGAGTTTATTGGAGTGTGACTGAAGATTTTTCTCTATTTGATCACGGGCAATCTTTAGTAATTGATCATTAGTTTGACGAAAAGCATCCAGCACCTCGGCTTTAACAGAGTTTTTTATAATTTGGTCAAAATCCTTGTATTTATCTTTAAGTGCCTGATAATTAGCCTCAGCTAGAAAACGTGCCTCCCTCTCGTGCTGCAACTCGTGCTGTAATTTTCGTTTTCCATTAATCCCTAATAAATAAAAAATCACACCAGAAACAATACCAGTTATCAAACAAGCTGTGAAGGCTGTTAGCATAACACAAAATTGTTTTTATTTTTACGGCAAAATACAAAACTTTAATCAAAATGGTAAAAAAGAGCCTTTACGTATTATTGACATTATTACTCGTCTCAATCTCAGTGATAGCTCAAGAGACAGACAAAGACACCACAAAAGCCTGGGATTTGGGCAGTTTCTCCAGTCTCACAGTCAATCAGACCCTTTTGAAGCATTGGGTTGCAGGTGGACAAAACTCCCTAGCTATCAATGCATTCTCCAGGCTTCATGCTACTTATTCAAAGAATAATCTCAAGTGGCAGAACACATTAGACCTGGCCTATGGCATGCTCAAACAACAAGACCTGCCTATGCGTAAGACTGATGACAAAATTGAATTCAACTCACAGCTGGGTCTTAAAGCTTTTGATAGTTTTTACTACACCCTGCTATTCAATTTCAAAACACAGTTCACTGTAGGTTATAAATACACAGAGACAGATTCGACAAAGATTTCAAACTTCATGGCGCCTGGTTATATGGTTTTCTCCGCAGGTATGAATTATAAGCCCAACAAGCACTTTGGGCTATATGCTTCCTTTGTATCAGGTAAGGTCACCATAGTAAACGACCCAGATCTGTCAGCTATTGGTGCGTATGGTGTGGATTCAGGTAAGACTGTTCGCTATGAGTTAGGTGCTTATGCCAAGATAAACTTTAACAAAGAGATCCTAAAAAACGTTACGCTTATAACCAATATCAATCTTTTCTCCAACTATCTAAAGAATCCTCAGAATATTGATGTCAATGCAGACGTTTTCGTAGCCTATAAAGCCACTAAATATCTGACTTTCAATGTAAAAACAAATTTCATTTATGATGATGACATAAAGATTTTGATAGACGAACAGACAGGGAAAACAGGTCCAAGACTTCAGACAATGGAAATTTTTGGTTTAGGGCTCACTTTTAAGTTTCCAGAGAAGTGATTTAACAGATTTTTAGAGTAAAAAAACGTTAAATTAACACACATTAAATATTGCGTTAAATCTCAATAACTTGTTTGACAAATACAAAACTTAATCATTTCTTTGCATTCGCAAAGGGCGATAAGGTGATTTACCTTATCGCTTTTTGCTTCTAAACACTAAATTATTGTATATGAGAAAAGCTCTATTAGCCATTACCTCTGCATCATTGATAATTTTCATGGGATTGGTTGTATACATGAGGACACAGGATCTTAAAAGACAAAAACAGGGCTACGAGCAGAGCTTTGAACTATTAAACCACTTTGCCAAATTACAAGAGAAAAGAATTCAACAAATCAACAATCACATCAAGAGAGAGTATCGCCCTGTACTGGACGAGAAAGACATGGAGACAAATTTTGGTATTGGAGGTTTTGAATTTAATCCTATAATGGGATTATCTGATGACTTTGACTTTGTAAGGGATACATACAAAAGGCTGAAAATCGACCAGGCTTATGCCCGTGTAACAGACAATCAGCTTACGAAGATAGGCGTTGTTGCGAACAAATTCCGTGATAGTATAATGCACACACCTACAATCCGCCCAGTACCTGTTGATAGCATTTATGCAATAAGCTCTTTTGGTTTGAGAATGCATCCTATTCTTCACAGGTTAAAGATGCATGACGGTATCGATTATGCAGCTTATGTAGGTACTCCAGTTTATGCAACAGCAGCGGGAAAGGTAATAGCAGCCAAATATGACAAGATAGCAGGACTTTACATCAAAATTGATCATGGTTATCATTACGCTACTGTTTATGCCCATCTGTCCAGGGCTTATGTTCGTCCAGGACAGGAAATTAAGAAAGGTCAGCTAATCGGACTGGTTGGTAACACAGGACGCTCTGTTGGACCACATCTTCATTATGAAGTAAAAATCAATGGAATCCCTGTTAATCCCGTTCGATTCATTGACCACAAAATCGATGCAGAGAGACAGTGCCTGGTTATTAGCAAGAAAGCTAAATCAATAGTAATTGCCCGTTAAAGATTGTGTTTCCTTAGTAATTATAAGGCCTGCCCAAATTTGGACAGGCTTTATTTTTTTATAATTTTGAGAGAAATTTAATGCTTTTAACAATATGGTATTGGTTACAGGAGCTACGGGACTTGTGGGTTCTCTTCTTACTCTGGAATTATTAAGGAGCGGTCAAAAAGTAGTAGCAACACGCAGGGCAACTTCTAAGATTGATAAACTAAAAAAATTTTTCTCATTTTATGTCCCTGCTAAGCAAGCAGTTCAATATTATAACCAGATAGAATGGCGGGAAGTCGACCTACTTAATGCTTACCAGGTATACGAAATTCTCGAAGGTATAGATACCGTTTATCATACAGCAGCTATTGTCTCATTCACAGCAAAAGACAAAGAAGAAATTCTGACAAATAATATAAAAGGTACAACCAATATTGTCAATGCAGCCCTCGAACGTAATATACACAAATTCATACATGTTAGCTCTGTAGCGTCATTGGGAGAGAACCCTGGTGGATTTATAACAGAAGAGACACAAGCCATACCTGAACAAAAAATCTCAAACTACGCCAAAAGCAAGTATTACTCAGAATTAGAGGTCTGGAGAGCACACGAAGAAGGTCTTAATACGATAATTGTCAATCCATCCATAATCCTGGGACCTCTTGTAGATTGGAAGCGAAAAGTCATTGGAAAAATGCTTTATATCGTGTGGGAAGGCTTACCTTTTTATGTGGACGGCAGGACAGGCTTTGTAGACGTAAGGGATGTTGTCAGGGCAATGCTCATGTTATCGGAAAAAGAAATTTTTGGACAAAGGTTTATAATAAACGCAGAAAACCTGACAATCAAGGAAATATTAGATATGGTTGCCGATGCCATGGGACGTCCCAGACCAAAATATCACATAAACGAACACTGGGTCAAGGCAGCTTTCTGGCTGGACCAGATTCGTAGCCGTCTGACTTTTACTGATCCTCTCCTGACCAAGGAATACATCAAATACATTAACATCAACCAGCAATTCTCCAGCAAAAAATTGCTTCGCACATTACCAGATTTTCGATACACACCAATAAAAGAAACTATTAATTTCGTTGTCGAAAAATTCTTGAATAGCCTATCAGAGAAAGAACGCAACAAAACCAACCATCTTAATAAGTTTTTTTAATGATTGTAGATCTGACACATACGCTGAGGCAAGACATGATCGTCTTTCCAGGCACACCTGAAGTGAAGATACAACAGATCTCATCCATTGCCTTTGATGGCTATAACGAAAAACTCCTGACCATAGCAACCCACACAGGCACACATATAGATGCACCTAATCATATAGTGCCTGACACAAAAACTCTTGACCAGCTACCACCAGAACAATTTGTAGGCCGGGCATGCGTTATAGATTGTCATGGACTAAAAAAAATAGACCAGCAGATAATATCCAAACATTCGGAGCTTATCACAAAATCAGATTTTGTCCTGTTCTATACAGGCTGGGAACATCTGTGGAACAAAAATGAATACCTCAGAGGATTTCCAGTACTTACTCCTGACGCAGCTTCTTTATTGGTTAAACACAGGCTCAAGGGCATTGGCATGGACATAATATCAGTGGACCCTATTGATTCCCACGACCTTCCAATACATCATATCCTACTCTCCAAAGGCCTTGTCATTATAGAAAACCTCACCAACCTCTCGCTACTCCCCACCAATACTTTATTCAATTTCATGGTTTTGCCTATTAAACTCAAGGATGCAGATGGAGCTCCTGTCCGGGCAATAGCAATCTTATAAATTATTTTAATACAGCTAATTACAATAGTAGACACCTTCCTTTATCACGACAATTTAATCTCTAAAAAGCGAGACTTTATCAAAAAATAATTGACAAAAATCATATTAATTATTAAAATAAAACAAAACACAAAAAACATTAGTCATGAAAGCTAAAGAATTAGCTTTTGTGCTCATTTCCCTGTTAATCCTGCCATTCACAAGTCTTTCACAGACAGACAAAATCAACTTAATAATCCAGAACTACAGAAAGGCTATTGGCGGGAGTTATATTGACAACCTCCAATCTTATGCCCTTACCGGGAAAAAATCGTATTCAAAGACAGCGTTAACAAAAAAACAGGCGACACAATAGTGTATGATACTGTATACGCTATAGCCGAGTATTATTACAAAAAGCCAGAAAAATACGCATTTAACATATACGCTCCTGCGCTTTCCTGGCAGATATATATCTTCCTTAATGACTATGAAAATTATTCTCTCAACGACATTTCTCAGAGTATCCCGGAATATATTGATAGCATACTGTCTGCCCCTACTAAGCCAGATATATTTACTATGAAAAAAGAAAAATTAAAAAAGAAGGGAAAAGGCCTATTCGCCCAGATAAGCGAAAGTGTTGAGAACGTAGCAAATACAATGTTATTCTCATCTGAATATGTTACAGGTGATGCCTTTCTCTCCACAGATTCCATATATACACTTAGGAGCAGACTATTTGATGATCCTCTAGGTTTAGACCTGATCTATCATCCTGGCCTTTACAACATTGAATACCTGGGAGAGAAAAAGGTCTACAACAAAAACACTTATGTCCTGCGTATGTATCCCAAAAACGAGAAGCTCAAAAACAAATTTAATATTTACTACTTCTTTGACCCCAAGACTTATTTGCTAGTTGCCAGAACTGACTCCTCACGGGTAATACCAGTAAGTATGTATAATTTTGAGTATAAAACGAAAGATGGCATAAGATACCCATATAAATGGCAGGAAAAGAGATTCGATAAAGTGACGATTGAAATAAATAAAGCTAGATTTAACATTCCTCTGTCCGATACATTGTTCTATCCTCCCCTCTATGCCAAGCATTAAAGTAACCTCCATATTTTATCTCACTTAGAGGCTGTCTGTAATGGCAGCCTTTTTTGTAACTGTTGAGACACTCTATCCGTCTTATAATAAGGCATTAAACAGACGTTTATATTTTTTTAATTTTTTGATTTTCTTAAAATTAAATAGTTTTCAATAATAATTTTTAAACACTAAAACCTAACACAATGAAAAACAAACCCTTAACCCTAATTTTTGGACTTGCTTTATTGTTTTCTTTCGCTGCCAGTGCTCAGGACCAAATCACACTGGACCAGATACTTAACAACTACTACCAGAATACAGGTGTGGACAAACTAAAAGATGTACAAACTATAGTGCAATATGGACACTTTGATCTGATGGGCAACTCCATGACCCGCATTACTTATCTCAAGCGCCCCAATAAAATGCGAAACGAAATGGAGCTAAGAGGAAACAAAATTATCACAACTTTTGACGGTGAAAAAGGCTACATCATAAATCCTTTCTCCGGAACAACCGATCCACAGCCAATGGACTCTATCACCATATCCGGTATCAAAGACCAGATAAGCTTCGAAGGCTTACTCTATGATTACAAGGACAAGAAATATACTGCTACATACGAAGGAATCGAAGACGTCGAAGGCACAGAGGCTTACGTCATTCACCTGCACAAAAAAGACAAAGACGTATGGTTCTACCTCGACACCGAATCATTCATACCAATCAAAGAAAAAATTGAAGCCACAATACAGGGGCGTAATGTTTCACAGGAAATTTATTTCTCCAACTATCAACAGATTGACGGAATAGCATTTCCTTTCCTGACTATAACCAAAGCAAATACAGGCCAGATAGGACAAATGCAAATTATAACCGACAGTATAAAACTCAATTTTCCCATGGCTGACTCTCTATTCACAATCAAACCCAAAGAAACAGAACAATGAAGCGCACAATATTCTTTATCCTGTCATTGTTATTCTTTCTACCACTTGGCGCACAGGACATCCAGCTACCCAGG
>JALVRO010000124.1 GCA_027031265.1 Bacteroidales bacterium
GGCTGTGTCCACCACGCTGGTCCACTGGCGGCGGCGCCGCAAGGCGCCGCCGCCCAAATGGCAAGATGATTTTTTTTCCAGTAGAGCTCAGGACCTGCGGCCAGATAACCAAATGTTTGGCTTAATGTGTATAAGTGTGTTTCAATAGCAGGCCTGAGGAAGAATGTGTCATTAGTCTGGATAATAAAAGGCCTGATGGCAGTATGATAGTCCTTGTGCTGGATAAGTTGCTTCTGTGTTAATATTTCATCTACGCTACCTGGTCTCAGTGGCAGTTGTGAATAAATAGTAACCAATGACCAGAGAAAGCAGACAAGGCTGAGGACTATTTTTCTGCGCATTTAGGACATTGTTTGAGTTTTTTATCACTGAGTATCTCATGCCACAGCTGGCAGAAGTTTGAATCCTGGGCTTGCCCGCAAGAGCTAAGGAATCTTTTAATAGCTTTTTGGTCTAACTTGGCCCTGACTTTGTCTGTCTGCATGGAGAAAATGACAAACATGTCTGCTGTCTCCAGGTAGCTGTTAGCAGCTTTGACCAGGTGGACAAAGCTGGTATCTGTACTGGCTGTGTCGAGGCGATATTTCACAATGACATTGCTGCGTGAGATAAGCATCTCTGGTATTGCCAGCACAACCAGGATTATGATTATAAGTGCCAGTATCAGGGACAGTGATTTAGATCTGTGTTTGCGTTCGAATCTAACGTCCATTGTTTTATGATTTTAAGCAGTTTCCAAGTTTTGCGTAAACTTCAAATACTTTTTTCAGGGGGTTGTGTGATTTGCTCAGTACTTCGAGCTTGACTTTAGTCGAGCCACGGTGTGTCATTTCCAGCTGTATGGCTGATATTTTGGACAGGTCTATGATAAGGCTTTTTTTCACAGGGCCACGGTCATTTATTTTGACAATGACGCATTTATCATTTTTTGTGTTATAGACCTTGACGATGGCTCCTAGAGGCAGACGGCGGTGTGCTGCACTGTATTCGTACATATCATAGCGTTCGCCACTGGCCGTAATACCACCGTGGAAACCGGGACCATACCATGTAGCATAGCCGGTCTGGTAGATATGTGCATAAGTTTTGACTTCTGGTTTTAGCTCATTAGGATCCTGTTCGTTGCATGTGGCAAGGCTGAGAATCATGAGCATTATGAGTAGAAAAGGTTTCATTAGAGAGCCTGTATTAGGGTTTCGAGGTGTATTCCGTGTGAGGCTTTGAGTAAGATTGTTTTGTTTTGCAGAGGGTTCTGCTGTAGCCATTGCAGCATTTGTTTGCTGGAGTCAAATTGTGGATATTTATTGTTTACTTTTCCGAAGATTTGCCCCACCAGGTAAATTTCGGAAAATCCAAGGTTTTCTGCCAGGTCCAGGATTCGTTTATGTTCTTGTTGTTCTATTTCTCCGAGTTCGAGCATGTCTCCCAGGATCAGGACCTTGTTGTTTGCCTTCAGTTCAGCAAAGCTTTCGAGGGCTTTGCCCATGCTTGTGGGATTGGCGTTGTATAGGTCCAGTATCAGTGTGTTTTTTTGTGTGGTGTGTATTTGTGATCGATTGTTATGAGGTTGATATTGTCCCAGTGCTTTTGCTATTTTCTGGTCGTCGATGTCAAGGTATTGTCCTATGGCAACTGCAGCCAGGAGGTTATAAATGTTGTATTTTCCAAAAAGAAGTGTTTGTACGTCTATGTGATTGTTGTGTTTGTCAATGAAAAAGAATTTTAGAAATGGGTTTTGTTCTATTATGTTACCCTGGGTTTGTGCTTCTTTTGATGTTCCATAGGTATATATTTTATCGTGTTGTGTGAGGCTGCGTAGTAGCTTGTCGTCAATGTTCTGAAAAATCAGGCCGTTATTTTGCTCCAGGTACCGGTAGAGTCCAGCTTTGGTCTTAATAAGATTTTCGTGGGATCCAAAACCTTGAATATGGGCAGTTCCAATGTTTGTAATAAGTCCCATATCAGGTCTGGCGATCTGGCACAGGTCCCAGATTTCGCCTGGTTTACTGGCACCCATTTCTACCACGGCTATTTCTGTGTCAGGGCGGAGTGATAATAAGGTCAAGGGTACGCCAATGTGATTATTAAGGTTTCCTTTTGTTGCCCGTGCATTAAAAGTAGTAGATAGGACAGAGTGGATAAGTTCCTTGGTTGTTGTTTTACCAGCTGTGCCTGTAAGTCCAATGATTTTTGTTACCAGATGAGTACGGTGGAAGCGGGCAAGCTGTTGTAATGCTTCTAGAGAGTCTTTAACCAGAAAAGTTTTACCCGGGATGTGGTATTTGGGATTATCAATGATGGCAGCAGAGGCTCCTTTTTCTAGAGCCTGTGCTGCAAAAGCATTTCCGTCGAACCGCTCGCCTTTAAGAGCAAAGAAAAGTACTCCGTCATCTATATTGCGGCTGTCTGTACTTACCCGGTAGCCAGCCTGCTCGAAGAGCTTGTAAAGTTCTTTAACCTTCATTATATCAACAATTTAACAAAATATTCTTCGCCGTTGAGTTGTTTTTTCTCAAACCCCATTTTTTTCAGGTAGCGTTGATGTTGTTTGTTGTATGAGTAAACCACCAGGCGTGTGTATCCGTCTTCTATAAATTTTTTGGAATACACATTAAATACATATTTGCCCATCTTGAAGTCGCGATATGCTGGGATAGCATAATCGAGTGTAATGAGCAATGTACCAGGAGTGAATTCGCGGCCCATAAAAATACCTGCTACGTTCATGTTTCGTAGAATGAAAAAGCTATATCTGTTTTTAGCAGGTTCATATTTGAATGTTGGAAAAAATTTCTTTATGTCGCTGTCATAGAATTTCAAGAACTCCTTGAGATAATAATTATCCCCACGTACGTGGAGGATTTTAAAATATTCTTTCTCAGTGAGCATTCGGGCCAGATAATAAACATTTACCAGGGCAATGGCTCCGTTGACAAATCCCACAGGTATAGAGCCAATCATAAAACCATAAATAGAGAACATAGTCGAACCAATGAGGTTAATCACCCGCAGTCTGACTATAGAGTTCATTAATATCGAAACCAGTATAATAATTGAAGCTGCGTAACCGAAAATTTCTAGCCATTTATCTACCATAGAGCAAGAATTTTTTGATAAAAAACGGGATGTCTGCCCATAGGGCAGACATCCCTAAAGTTATAAATTTCAGATAATTGAAAAAAATTACTTTTGCTGACCATCCAGGTTAACTTTGGCGTTCATCAGGTTTATGAGAGTATCTGTGATATCCATGGTAGGAGTACCGTAGAGAAGAGCAGCTTTGTTGAAAATAAGGTGATATTTAGCCTCCTTGTTAAACTGGTCGATAGTGCTCATAACACTGTCTGTAACCCTACCCATGATAAGCTGTTGATCCTGAGCCAGCTCCTGGCTTTTCTGCTGATACCACTGCTGAACTTTCTGTTGCTCGGCCTGCAGGCTCTGCATTTTCTGCTGATAAGTAACGGTAGTGATAAGGCCTTTCTGGTATTGATCCTGAAGAGTCATGGCCTGACGCTGCAGAGCTGTGAGTTTGGACTGAAGCTGGTGTTCGTAATCATTTTGCTTATTGTAAAATTTGATCATCAGGTTATTGTAAAGATCATAATGATTGAGTAGAGTGTCCACGTTGACATAAGCTACTTTCAAGTTTGAGCTATTAGTTGGGTTAGATGTTTGTTCTTTGCCTGTTTTATTTTTTGTCAAAGCGAAAACAATAGCAATAATAGCTATGATGATAGACACAATACTGATGATAATACTAGTCTTGTTATTGTTCATTTTATTTATTTTTTAAAGTTTTTATTTGATCTATTGGTTTAACAAAAGAAAGAGCAATTAAAGATAATAAGCCAAAGGTAATTAACAAAATTATTTGTGAAGCATGTGTAATAAGTGAATAAGTTGCGGCATTTGCCTGGTTCACACCGTAAAGTTTGAGTCCTTCTATTGCCATAAAGTCCCAGCTACCCATGCCACCTGGTGAAGGGAAAACCATACCCAGGGTTGCCATGACAAAGATAACGAATCCTGCGCTCAGAGATAGGTGGGCTGTAAAATCAAATGCAAAAAAGATAACATACATCATTAAAAAGTACATTATCCAGATAAAGAATGAGTGACCGATGAATTGCCATTTTTTTTTCATGTGAATAATGCTAATGATACCACGTCCAAAGTCTTCGATGACTTTGTATATCTTGCCAAAGATACGGCTTTGTCTGAGCTGCCTGCGGAAAACAACCATTACCACAATCAAGGCCACACCCACTACTACCAGTGCCACAAGATAAGGAATATATTTACCCAGGCCAGATATTGTGTGCTGAAAGCCAGGGTTGTTGTGCCAGAAACGCAGAAGATATGAAAACTGGATAATCAGAGCAATTATCAAAAAGATAAACATCATAATCATGTCCACAATACGCTCAGTCACCACAGTACCAAGGAGAACAGAGAAAGGTACTTTTTCGTATTTACTGGCAGTGGCACAACGGATGACCTCTCCACTACGGGGTATAGCAAGATTCGACAGATACATAATCATCACAGAGAAAAACAAAACCAAACCACGTGGCTTGTATCCCAGAGGCTCTATCAAAAGACGCCAGCGCATCACACGACTAATATGGCTAAGTATCCCCAGAAGCGTAGCTACAAAGATCCAGCCCCAGTGTGAATGGCTGAGCTCAAACCACATCTGCGAAAAATCTTGCTTGCGGTAGACAAGCCAGAACAGAAATGCACCTACTGCAAAAAAGGCTAATGTTTTGAGCAGGGTTACTATCTTTTTCTTCATCGTGCGCTGTTATTCTGCTTCTTTAAGTGTGAATGTATAATACTGGACGATCGGGTTGATTAAAACTTTTTCGCTGATATCCTTGACCATTTGTTTGGCCTGGTCTTCACTGTCAGCTTCGAGCGATAGGGTTATATGTTTGCCGATACGAACATCTATGACATTAGAGTATTGAAGACTATGGAGTGTGTTACGGACTGTTTTGCCCTGGGGGTCAAGCAGGTTAGGCAAAGGCATGATATCAATTTCAGCAACAAAGCGCATTGTCAAAGGCTATTAAATTTTGGCACTAAATTAACTCGTTTCGTCTGATTAAAAAAATTTATTTTTTGTACAAAACATAGCCAGGTATGATGCCTACAGGTATGGTATATAGGAGGTTAGCCTGTGAGTTATAAACCAGAACTTGGCCTGGTGTGGTGAAATCTTTTGCGTCAGTTACCACGATCCAGTTTTTTTCTTTGATATACCACAATGCGTAAAATGTATGATTCCCCTGCTTTATCCAGGGTTTAGAGGGTAATCTATTGTTTAGAGCCATTCTATATATGCCAAAGACTGGATTTCTTGTCCTGGTCCATGAGGAGATTAAAAAGTAAAGTGTATCGGCCATGGAGTTTATACTGAGGTGTGAGGGAGATAGCGAGATATTGTCAAAGGTAAAAGATTTTTTCACAATCATTTCCTGCACATCTATTTGTGCTAAAGCTGC
>JALVRO010000125.1 GCA_027031265.1 Bacteroidales bacterium
TTGTACAGTACCTGTACAAACAAGACTGCATTGACTAGATTGAATTATGGTGTTTACTTCTAATGCTGATCTCCCTGTGAGCAGACACCAGTTATATCTCTCACTTATTTTCTTTGGAATATTCTACATTAATGCTGCTAACTGAGTCAAGGAGTATGATTCAAGTAAATAACGAGCTAAGCCTTTATTGGCTGGAATTTTCTCCCTAAATATTACTGTTGTAACAGTTTATTCTTTTGTTTAATACCTTAGAGTAATCTTCTAGCAGAATATACAGTGTCATAAACTTTTTGTATACTATTATTTCTTACCACTGTTTGCAAAAACATGGTTCAAGGTAAGGCTATTAAAGAAATGGCAGCATTACCTAGAAAGAAGCCTTTGCACATCCCCAGCAAGAAACTGAATAAAACCATCTTAGATTCAGCAGTTTGCTTATGTGACATAAGCACATGCCTGAAGTACCAACTGGTTATGTATGAGGCCTAGGTAGGGGCATTCTTCTCCCTATTTATAGTTCTTTAAATTTCCTGGCATCCATCATAATATCTAACCGAGCTGACAGAACTAAACACAGTAACTCGGAGTCTGCAAGTTTCTGCCATCCCTGTGAAAACCAGATGCATTTTTCTGGCTTCTCAGTGAACACTGCCAATTAACAATAATCAGATCATCCCTCGTTGAACTTGTGACACTTAACATCCAGCTCGGCTAAAAACACACATCACTTGTTTGTGATTGCATGTGCCACCGTTCTTGGTGCAGAAGGTACTTGTGGCTTCATTTCAGGGTGACTCTATCAGTTTTTGATATTATTACACTGCCTAGACAGCTACCACTTGTACATTTATCAGTGCATACCTTTTTAGCACTGTAACTGATAAACTTTCATCTTAGTTAATACTGACAACCACAGGTGATGGTCTAACAACCAAATATGGGCTTCTTTCAAGGTTTGTGCTGATGGCAAGATGTGCTTCTTGTAGTCATCAACTATCCAAAAAAGCAGCATGTCTAAAAGCTATTTTTGAAATAGATAAAGCAGCAAGAGACAGAACTAGTCAGGTATCACATAAACAGTGCTATCAATATGTTTCATAGTAAACATGGGCTACTAATACACGAGTGACATTTATTATGAAGAATGAATTGTTATGAACACTACCATATGATGCCATTTGAATATATTATTATCATCAGATACTAATCATTTTGTTTTAATAAATGCCCTCGTTAGATGCTTTGTTCTTCCCTCCTAACTTGTTATGGTAATTATTGGAGCTTCCTGGATAAATTGAGTTTCTGCCAAATTACAATTCTCTTCAAGGAAACCCGGTATGAAGTGACAAAAACTGTGTTAGCACAAGATTGGAAGATTGTATATGACAAGCTGGTTTATCTAATCTCACTGATTGCTGTATTGCATTCATTGTGCTTAAGCCTTATATACTCATCATTACTAACAAAATAGATAAAACACTAAGGTATATGATGGAGATAGTATACATGACTGGCAACAGGGTATTCTCCCAGTATAATGTATTTCAGTAATTTTCTTCACCAAATGAAATCTCAATAATGTATAACACTGGGTTAATCGTAAATAATGATCAACAATCCAGTATATTAAGTGTATTCAATTAAAAATTTAAAGCAAAAAGAAACTATTCAGAAAAATATACCATAAAAAGGTTCCATAATTAATAATTATAATACA
>JALVRO010000126.1 GCA_027031265.1 Bacteroidales bacterium
AGAGCTGCCAGGTTCATGGCAATATCTTCCTCCAGGCGCTTTATCTTGGAAATGGGAATACCAGGAGCAGGCACTATCTCATACAAAGTAACAGTCGGCCCTACCTGTGCGTTGATCTTTACAATATCAATCTTAAAATTCTTTAGTACCTCAATGATTTTCTGCTTCTTCTCATTAAGCTCCTGAATAAGAGCATCTTGATCTATATCTCGGCCATAATCATTTAGCAGACTAATAGGAGGAAACTTATAACTTCGCAAACTTCTGGTGGGATCATAATCTTGCTCTATATCATCCAGCTGCACATTATCAGCCGTGACGACTTCCATCTCCATATCATCTCTTTTCCCAGAAGAAGGTAGATTAACCTCAAAAGCTACCCCATTTTTTTCTCCATTGCTTATGACAAAATGACGGCTCGGTGTCTCATATTCATCAGTGATCCTGGAAAAAGGATTAAGCTCCTGTTCATCGACAAACTCTTCCTGCTCTTCCTGGCTCTGGCCATCAAGGCTCTGACGTTTTTTATTCTTAAAAATTTTCTTTAACCCAGACAGCCAACCAGTCGAAGTCCTGGCCTTTATCTTGGACTTATTTATCTTCTCTGGATCAGATAGATCCATAACTTTTTTCTTAGTCCACTCAAAACTCCTGTCAAAGGTGAAGAACACATAAATCAATATCAATAGCAGTATAATCACAGTTGCGCCAAACCCACCAATAGCTGATTTTATGGCCAAAAATACTGTCTTGAAATAAACACCACCGAGCGGAAAAATCCTATTATATGTAAACAGTGTAAAAAATGCTGCTGTCAGTCCCGAAAGAATCAAGGCATGTAACAATAACTTCCAGAAATGCTTAACACGCACGCGCATCAATCTAAGACCTATCAAAATAGTTATAAAAACCAGTCCAAAGGCGCCCAAACCCAACCACTGGTGCATAATCTTAACAGCCAGAGCAGCACCCAGACGCCCCATCCAGTTTCCCACATCCACATCACTGGAGAAAAACTCAAAAAACGAAACATTACCTTTATTAAAATCACTCTCCCAGGTAAACAGGTATGACAGAAACGCCATAAAAGAATACACTGCAAAAATTATCAAAACCATACCTATAACAAATCTTACCCGCTCATCTTTGAGAAATCCTTTTTTCTGCTTTCTGGATTTCTTGCGACTGGTGGTCTTTGTTGTTTTCTTTTTACGAGCCATACCTGATAGTTAATTATACTTTACAAAGATACAAAACATAATTTTATTTAAAGGTACGATACTTTGAACTTCTTGTATAAACCTCCTTGAGTATCTGCAAATCTGCCTGTGTCAGCTCTATATGACGGCGTGCCATCACACGCCTGGCCGTGTCCATGGCTTTATCAAAACGGTATTCTTCAAAACCATGATAGCCACCCCACGAGAAGCAAGGGATAAACTTTCGAGGAAAGTCTGCACCAAATACATTACAGCTCACCCCTACCACTGTGCCTGTGTTAAACATGGTATTAATGCCACACTTTGAATGGTCTCCCATAAACAGTCCGCAGAATTGCTCACCTGTTGACACAAAGCGTCCCGCGCGATAATTCCATAGTTTAACCTCAGCATAATTATTTTTCAGATTTGAGTTATTACTGTCAGCTCCAATATTGCACCACTCGCCAAGAACAGAATTCCCCAGAAATCCATCATGTGCTTTATTGCTGTAACC
>JALVRO010000127.1 GCA_027031265.1 Bacteroidales bacterium
GAAACCCAAAACTCTTACCCAACTTCTTTAACGACGAAGGCAACAACTTAAAACTATCTCGGAACTCTACCCAATACCGAGAGTTAAACAACCTAAACGCCACAATCTTACCGTTCAATTCCATTTTCAATTTAATATTATCCCAATATCCACTCTCTCGTAGATACCTAATCAAATACAAAAAGTCATACCCGCCACCGTTATGAGCATAAATAAAAGTCTTATGGAACTGTTTCAAATTACTAAAAATAAAATCCACAAACTCCGAGGCAGTCTTGAAATGATAATATTTCCCGCCTATGTAAATGCCCCACAAATCCACCTCATCAGCACCTAATCCAGATACTGAATCAAACTTACCCGCCTCTAAATCCATGGCGGCAATCTTATAATACCTCTTCCCCTTCTTCATCAACAATCCCCTCCTCCTCGAGAATATCCTCAATGGTTTCCTCCTCAATCTCCTCCACAAACCTCTCTTTATCTAACAATACACCTTTCTTATTCTCAGTATACCTGATATATTCATCATAATCCATACCTTCATAAACTTCATCATTGGAATAAGCAATGTATTCTCCCTGAACACTACCGTTAACAATCTCCGCCACATGGACTTTAGTGACATTCCCGTAAATATACTTCTCCTCTAATCTCTGAACCTCTCTATCGACGATACTCTGAATCTCATTAGGATTCATAGTATAATTCAAGAAAACCTTGGTCTCCCATCCATCAGGCATATGAACATTAGGCAACAACAAATCAATAATAACCTTATACACTTTAGTGGGCTCTTTCTTAATCTGAACTCTCTCGAGGAACTTTCTTCTTTCCTGTTCCATCTCTAACATTTTCTCATACTTCTTTTGAGGAGTAATCTTTACTCGTCTCTTAGTTTTCTTGGTAGTTTTCTTAGTAACCTTACTAATCATCGAACTGACTTTTACTTTTTTCCTTTTAGGCGGTAACTTCACTAAAGACTTTTCACCAAGTTTAGTCAACGGCTCTGCCTTAACACCCCTCCTTTTAGGAGGCATCTTAATACTCGGTTTCGTCTTGGGCTCTTTAACTTCCTTCCATTGGGGATGACTTGGTTTTGGCGGTTTAATCGTTTTTAAAATCTTATCCAACGACTTCTTAGTCTTACTGACCGCCTTCTTAACCCCCTGAATCGCTGAATCAAAGAAGCCCATGTATATATTACACCCCTAAATTATTTAAATCTCATCCCTGAACGCCAACAACACTCTCTGTAACAACACCAACTCTTTCCGTTTAATCGGATTCGTTTCTTTCATTAACTTAACATCAATCTCACTAATCAACTCCTTGATTAGACTTCTCACCCGTCGATAGTTCTGGGTTTTCTCCAATGCAAACGGATTCTCAAACATCATTTAGACCATAACCCCTTAATCTTTTTATATTTACCTTTAGCATCTGTAACTACCGGGTACCGTTTCTTAGTGACTGGGTTATAGATGTATTTCATTTCTTTTTCCTCCTTAGATAATAGTTACCTATCAATATCTCTATGCCTCTGTTTATCTTACCGTCTCCCAACACTTTCAGGAAATCAATATACTCTTTCCGGAGAGTAGTTTTCTTAAACCGTTTCATCTACTCACCCCTCTCACGCATGTAATTAAACAAATCTCCCATATTCATTATTAAACTACCGAATGACAACATCAATGCTAATCCATAT
>JALVRO010000128.1 GCA_027031265.1 Bacteroidales bacterium
TATACTTTGCCACAGGCTTATGATCTGGTTAAAAAAAGAGGCTTTAAGCTTAAAGTCATAGACTCTATTGACAATTCACTTGATAATCCGTTGCCTCCTGGTACTATAGTTGACCAGTCTCCACCTGCTAATTTCAACATCAAGAAAGGCAGAACAATATTTGTTACAATAATTGCCTATCGTGTGAAGATGGTGTCTTTACCTGACTTGCCAGGTTATGTGTCTATTACCCAGGCAGAGAATGAATTGAAGCCTCTGGGGTTGAGGGTCGGAAAAATTTCTTATATTCCTAGCTACAAAGATGATGGGCTGGTGTATGCTATGATTTATAAAGGGGATACAGTACAGCCTGGTTTTAAAGTACCCAAAGGTTCGAGAATTGATCTCATTGTGCTACGGGTAGCGGGAGATAGTGTGGCCCATTCTGTGGATACACTTCGTTCGGCCAGGGGAGATAATTCATCGATGTGGGATGAGTTCTAACGCCAATCCCAACGGGTATTTAGCAGGTTGGAGGTTATTGCCAGGTGGAGTAATATCTGACTGGAAGGCTGCTGGTCTGTGGTTTGCATGAAGATTATCCCGGTTTTTAGCCATAGACTGGTAGTTATTTTTTTTCCGGCCTGTAGTTCAACGTATATAAGCCTTGTTTTCTGGCCCTGTAGCGTGCTGATGCCCATGTCGCCCACTCGTGTGAGGTATGAACGGTAGATGTTTTTTCCGTAATTGAGTGTGTCAATGTCCAGTCCGTATAGGCTTAGCGAGCCAGTAAGCGATAGGTAGAGATTACTGTTTTTAATAATGCTCGTTCTAAAAATGCCTTGGTAAAAATTAGCACCAAGCGGATGACCCAGCGGTTGATATAGATTACCATAAGCCAGTATTGGATTGTCGTGTGAATAAGTGTAAGGCCGTACGGCAGCAATCTCACCCTGTATAAATAGCAGGTTATTTCCCAGTGGGTAAAAAGCCTTCAGTCCGGCATTTGCACCGTATTTAAGGCACCAGCATTTGTCGCCTGCCAGAAGGTGTGAGACAAGCATTTCGTCCAGTATGCCATAGCCGTAAACAAGCATTTTTTTCCACAGTCGAAGGCTACTGCCCAGTCCGAGCAGGACATTATCCGGTGAGCCAAGCATCAGGTCCACTGCGCGAAAAAAAATCACAGGGTTGAGATAATTGATGTCCAGCCCACGCCGTGCACCAAGTGAATCAATGGGATCCTGTACCACTGTTTCGAATAGGTTGATAGTCAGTGGGCCGAAGTTAAAGTCAAAATAATGTGTAAAGTTAAAGGCATTTTTCAATTGCCCGCCTAAGCGGAGGTCTGGGTTTTGCAGGATGTGTATCTGATACCCATAGAGAACGTGTTTTACCCGTACTGTGGCACGGACAAAAGGCAGGGCTGGTGCATAGTCATTGAGCCATAAGGAGTTGTAGCCTTCTCCGATATGGAATTTACTTCTGCCGGTCTCCAGTGTGATATGCTTTGTCTGGTAGCTGATTATCAGGCGGGGGTCGATCCACAGGCTCCAGTCCTGGGATAATGGTTTTGTTTTGCCGATGAATGGTAGGCTAGGCTGTGTCCACCACGCTGGTCCACTGGCGGCGGCGCCGCAAGGCGCCGCCGCCCAAATGGCAAGATGATTTTTTTTCCAGTAGAGCTCAGGACCTGCGGCCAGATAACCAAATGTTTGGCTTAATG
>JALVRO010000129.1 GCA_027031265.1 Bacteroidales bacterium
TCTGGTGCCGAGGCTCTCAAAGGCCGTTAGGCCCACGACCATTCACTCCACTATATATATCCGTCTAATAAAAGGGGTGGCCAGCTGGCCGCCCCTAAATTTTTGCACACACCCTCTCTACAATCTTCCTACCTCTATCTGGGAAATAATGTATTCAATCCAGCGGTCTTCCTTGTTGTGCACTGGATCATATTCTGCCTTTAGATTATTGCCAAAAAGCCTGGCTACTGTCTGCCAGAACCGCGCATTAAACCTGCCCTTGAAATCTTTGATAATCTCATAAGTAGTCTTGTCGGTCTGTCTGTTTACCAGCTTTACAAGGATTACTCCCTGCGTCACAGTTAGGTTAACAAGCTCATCTTCAAACCTCTGGCGCAGATATTTCTCCATGCGTTTGATATAAACTTTACGCTCTTTTTCGTCCATGTATTTCATGGCCTGCTCCACCTCATAATAGTAGTAATTAATGAGCTGTGCATAAGGATAAACTTTCTTTACATTATAGACCAGACGCCAATAACGGCGCCATTCTGCCCGTGATTTAAATTGTGGAGGAGGCATTATCACCACACGTGGAATTTTAAAAAGGATAAGTGTGTCACCATCCTTGACAACTGCGCGGTATAATTTTGTGTAATCAGGGTGTGGCAAAAATTCTGCCTGACGAGGCTGTGCATTCATGGCCCACATAGCCAGAAGCAGAATAATATTTAGTAAAAATGATTTCATGTTTTATCTTAGTTATCAACGAATAATACACAATTTTTTACTTTTTTTCAAGTGTTTTTATGTTAATCGTTTCTTCAATTTGCCAATTAGCCTTTGCACTTATTTTTTTTGGTAAAAGCACGACTTTTTCTGGTTGCTCATGTCTGAGATAATTACCCGTATCCCAGCGTCCATTCTTGTTCCTGTCAAAAATAAAGCGCAGGGTATAATCTCCTGGCTTTATCCTGTCCACCTCAAGCTGTGGTTTATCAACGAAAAACCTGTACATAATATTTCCATCTTTATCCAGAAACTCTGCGATAAGCTGTGATTTTGTGAAATAAAGAGAATCGCCAGTAAAAGTGATTTCGAGACTGCCATACTCTTCCACATCAGTTGTCTTAAAATCTATGATATAGACAGAATCATTCACATGAGAGAGCACATCCCTGAAACTGCCAGGCATGCCCAGGAATCTGTACTTGCTATCTGTCAATAAATCAGCCGTTAGCTTAAATTCCATTGGATTACCCGATACACGATTAAATTCAAATTTTTGTGGCTGGTATAGTTTTGTTGACTTTAGCAAAGGATTCTTATCAATCTCCGCATCCACTGTGTCGTATAGCTCTACCCTGTTTATCCTATTCAGATCATAATGCCCCACAATTATTTTATTTACCTTCATGCGCTTAAACTCCTTTGACTGGAAATCTACAACCAGAGTATCGCCTTTGAGCTGGTAAGTATTTTTCTTGCCATTAAGCTTGGGATCCAGGGCTGTTATCAAAAACACACCAGCTGGCCTGCGGTCAAAGATCATCACAACCCTCTGCCTATTAACACGTGCTACAGTTTTTATCTTATTTGGCACCCATTTGTAAATAGACTGCACATCCTGCTCATAATAAATAGGCTGGTCACCCAGATGTGCAAAATCAAGTGTCCGGACTTTAAACTCTACTGTGTCCTGAGGCCGAGTCAGTTTTACCC
>JALVRO010000130.1 GCA_027031265.1 Bacteroidales bacterium
ACCAGGATGTTTGTTTTTTTTTGTGCAGATATGGATGATATCATGAAAATAAACATCCATAAACTTAAAAAGTTTAGGTTTTTTAACATTTTAGTGTTTTAGATTATTACAACAAGAAACTTTTAATAAACAGAAGAGTAAAAAGTATAGAATATAAATTTTATTCAGATGGACAAAAAATAACTGCCTGTTGAAATGTTGATTAATTAGTCAACCCTATTAAATAATTTAACAATCTATTATACAGTTTGTTAAATTGATATTTTCTTATAAAATCCTTGCATAAAAGACCGGTTTTTTGTATATTGAGGTATAAAACCTTGTCAAATGCGTTCAAAAAAGAGAGCTACAAATCAATTAAATTTTCTATCCCCTACCTTAGCGGAACAGTTAAATCCCAAACACGAACTTTATTTGTTATCAAACCGGATTGATTGGGATTATTTTGAAAAAGAGTTCAAGGAATATTATTCAGATAAAGGGCGTCCTGCCCATCCTATTCGGTTGATGGTCTCTTTGTTGATATTGAAGTCGATATACAATTTATCAGATGAGAAATTAGTAGAGGAACATTGGGAGATGAATGCATATTTTCAATACTTTTCTGGAGAGACTCATCAAAGATGGGGGCAGCCCTGTGCAGCAAGTGACCTGGTTTATTTTAGAAAAAGGATAGGAGAAGAAGGTATTAAAAAGATCTTTAAGCACTCTATTGATAAACATGGTAAAGATGGGAAAGATCCTGACGTAAGTATTGACAGCACTGTACAGGAGAAGAACATTACTTATCCTACGGATTCTAAATTACATAAGAAGATCATAGATAAATGTGTTAAGATAGCCCAAAAAGAAGGAGTCAAATTACGCAGAAGTTATAAGCGTACATCGAAACAACTTATTCGTGACACCTACAACGGTAATCATCCGAAGCGCAGAAAGAAATCAAATGCTGCCAAGCGAAAATTAAAGACCATAGCCGGGCGTTTGGTACGCGAACTTGAACGTAAATTACCCATAGATTCATATAAGACAGAGTTAGACCTTTTTAAAAGAGTGCTGGCCCAACAGAAGAACAGTAAAAACAAGATTTACAGCTTACACGAACCAGAGGTTTATTGCATGAGCAAAGGTAAAGCCCATAAGAAATATGAGTATGGATGTAAAGCTTCGGTTGTGTTGACACAAAAGACCGGTATTATTGTAGGAGCTCTGACATTTAAAACAAATGTTTATGATGGCCACACCTTACCGGATGTTCTAAAGCAGACCATAGAGCTTACAGGAAAAGCTCCCAAAACAGCAACTGTTGACCGGGGATACAAAGGAAAGCAGATGATAGGGGAAACAAGGATCAACATTCCTAAACCTCCGTTAAAAAGAGATACACCAAATCAAAAACGAAAAAAGCGGGAGTATTTTAGACGCAGAGCAGCAATAGAACCGATAATAGGGCATCTTAAAAAAGATCACAGAGTTGCCAGAAATTACTTAAAAGGGCAAATGGGTGACAGTATTAATTTTATGATGGCAGCAGCAGGATTTAATTTCAGGAAATTAATGGTAAAACTCAAAGAAAAAGTTCTTTGGTTCTTTTTCAAAATCGAAGAAATATACTTTATAGAAAATTTAATCCTACTTTATCAAAGTAAACAACATAAATTAATCGCTTAAACCCTTTTTTGAGGGTCGACTATATAGCGC
>JALVRO010000131.1 GCA_027031265.1 Bacteroidales bacterium
GCAGATTTATCATAGTATTTCCTTTATGGTATTTTATTGTTCTGAGCTTGTCTGAAGGGTATTTTATCAGGTACAGCCTGTCATTGGGGTTAGATTATAGATCTTCAGGAGCAAAATAATCGAACTTATTTCAATAAAATATGCCAAAACCTATATTGTTCTTTACGATGCATTCTACTAACTACATACAGTAGGTGTAAATGTTTTTCCCCATGAAGGTATGTGAAATTACCATGGCGATGCCCATTAGGGGTGCTTGTATCATTATCTCTGTTAAAGTAAAATACCTGACTTAAGCACTAGATTATAGCTAAATAAGTATAATAATGACAAATGTATATCTGCTTTAGACGATGTTATGGTAAAGTTGTGGAAAAAATTTAGAGGCTTACAGGTATTAGACAAACATTCCTAAGCCCGGTTAATAAATCAGGACTTTATCTAAGCAGTCAGAAATAAATTTTAATAATATCAATCCGCTAGAATAAACGGATGGGAAATAACCCATCGAAATGGGTCAAAATACAGTTTTAGATAAAACTGTAAACTTGAAGGGGAATTTATGAATATACTAGTATTTATAGCCGGCGTCTCTGTTGGTTGGGTCGCTGACAGACTGTATAACTCTTATATGGCGAAAAAACCGCATGGTGATGAAGAAAATGAACCTCTTAAGGTTGAATCTAAAGAAAAAGATATTGCCGAAAAGAAAGTACAAAACGCAAAAAAAGTAAAGAAAGTAAAGAAAAAAAAGACTAAGTCTGAGAAAAATGAAACTGAAAAGAAAGAGTCATTAACTAAAAAAGAGTCATTAACTAAAAAAGAGTCATTAGAAGAAATACATGATGATCTTAGTCAACTAAAAGGTGTCGGTCCTAAACTGGCACAGGCACTGGATGCCATCGGCATCTATAATTATGAACAACTCTCCGAATCATCCCTTGACACCCTGTTAGAACGATTGCGTGGGACCGGTAGTAAGTTTAGCAGATCGGCCATTTCAGACATAATGAAACGGGCAACACAAGCTGCTGAACAAAGATAAACAGAATGCCAGCTCTGCGATTTATTGTTTTCCCGTATAGAAATGCTGTTAATCCCTTATCTGAAATTCTTACAAATACATGATTAACAGTTAGTGTCTATCCATCAATTGATATTTTTTGACGAATTTACAGGGCCGGATCATACTTTGGTTAAAATATGTTCAATTTGAAATTTATAACCTCTGAGTATCCATTGACCGTGTTTCTTGATGAAGTTTCGGCAGCAGGGATGCTGCCGAAAAGCCTCCATGGACGGATTCACGGCGTCTTCAGCAAGGAGTACGGTCAATAGATACGGTATTGCGTCTAAATGAAAATCATTAAAAGTATGCTCCCACCCTGGACGAATTTATTGGTCTGTTTAGGAATAGGTGCTCGTTAGCAATATTTTGTGATATTCTGTAATGAGGACTTTTAAACAGAGAGTGGAGAGTTTATGCTTACAGGACAGTTCTGATTATGAGAGGTTAAATGAAGAAAAAATCTATTCGAATACGCAAACAGCCGCAGACACAATGTACGCAATGTCCTATCAGGCAGTTGGCTTTGTTTCAGGGCGTACCTGCTGATCGTCTTGAATGGACGCAAAAATTTCGGGATCAACAGTTTGTTGTGCCATCTAAAGCCATTTTATACCGTGAAGGAAGTATAACGG
>JALVRO010000132.1 GCA_027031265.1 Bacteroidales bacterium
GTCATAGTCCCAGAATCTAAGAAGTAAGTTAAAGATGGTTGATTTTCCCGCGCCGCTAGGACCTACGATAGCAATCTTTTTTCCTTGAGGTGCTAGTAGAGAGATATTGTCAAGTACCTTTGTGCCGGAGCTAGGGTATGAGAAGGTTAGATTGGTTATGCTAATGTCAAAAAATTGAGGTTGCAGGCTACGAGCTGGTTCCACAATATCGGGCCGGCTGTCCACTATTTCAAAGAGCCTTTTGGCGGCTTGTCCTGTTTTTTCAAGGTATTGGAAGGCTGTGGGGAGGTTTTGTGTGGCCTCAAAAGCTGCTAATGTCCCCATTGCCAGGACAGCCAGAGTGACGCCTTTTAGTAATTGGTCATTGGCCAGAGGTATAGCTACTGCCAGTACTACTACCAGGGCCAGGTTGGCCAGAAGCACCTGAAGACCATTATTCAGAGCACTTATCCAGGCCATTTTTAGCTCTGTGAAAGATAGTTTTTTGTTTAGCCGGTCAATGAATATCTTATGTTTTTCGGCCTGTCCAAAGGCTATCAAGTCTGCAAGCCCCTGTATGCCGTCTATCAATGCAATATTAAGTTCTGAGCGTGTATTGACAATTTTCTTCCCCAGTCCACGGCTAAGACAGCTAGCAAACCACGGCGCCACAATTGCTGCAATGGCAAACATTATTAAGAATGCAACTGCCAACTTGATGCTAAAGCTCCATAGAAAAGCGAACATACCAGCTGCTATGGCCACAGCAACAAGCGGGGGAGCTACAACATTGACATAAAAATGATCAAGTGTCTCAACATCTGCAATTATTCTTGACATCAAGTCTCCACTCTTATATTTCTGGAGTTTTGCCGGTGCCAGAGGCTCCAATTTCTCGTAAAACCAGACCCTTATTCTTGCCAAAAGCTTGAAAGTGGTATTATGTGATACGATACGCTCTGCATACCGGAACACGCCTCTTGAAATACCGAAGAACCTGGCGCCGGTTATAGGAACAAAGAGACTACCGAGCTGGGGATGCAGCGCAGCAGAAGCAATGATATAAGATGCTGTTGCCATCAATCCTATGCTACTGCTAATCGTGGCAAAACCGAGAAAAACAGCGAGCAGTATCCACCATTTGAATGGTGCTACCAGTTTAAGCAGCCGTATGTATATTTTTTGTTGTTTCATCCCTTACCTGAGAATTTTTTGACCAGATTGCTATATAATTTATTGTTTGTAATGAGTTGGTTGTGTGTGCCATGCTCAATGATCCGTCCTTTGTCCAGAACGATTATTTTGTCTGCGTTTTTGACTGTTGAGAGGCGATGGGCAATGATCAAAACAGTGCTATCCTGCATGAGTTTGTCTGTTGCGTCCTGGATGAGATTTTCTATCTCCGGGTCCAGGTTTGAAGTAGCCTCATCAAGTATCAGAAATGGTGCATTTTTCAGAAAAGCCCTGGCAAGAGCTATTCTTTGTGCCTGTCCACCGCTTAGCCTTGTTCCACGTTCGCCAATAATTGTATCATATCCTTGGGGAAGTTGTTGGATAAAGTCGTGGGCATGTGCGAGCCTGGCAGCTTTAATAACTTCTTCTGTATCTGCTTGTGGATTAGCTAATTTAATGTTGTCCAGTACAGAGGCATTGAATAAATATGGATTTTGAGGTACCCATGCCAGATGTTTTAGCCAATAGTCTTTATCAATTTGATTAAGCAAGGTGTCTCCAACAAAAATTCTTCCTTGAAGTGGTTCAATAAACCGTAATAATAGACTGGTTATTGTTGTTTTACCAGAGCCTGTCGGTCCTACCAATGCTGTTTTTTCTCCCTTTTTTAACCTGAAACTAATACTGTCCAGAACATTCTGTGAATCACGACCGTATGAAAAGCTAACATTGTCAAAAATTATATCCTGGTGAAGATCGCCTGGTTTTATGAATTTTTTGTCAGAAACCTCTAATTCAGGCTCTTGCAGTATTTTAAAAATTCTTTCAGCAGCGGCAACGCCATTCATCCCAGCGTGAAAACGTGCACCTAATTGACGGAAAGGCATATAAAATTCGGGGGCCAGAATCAGTACGAAAAATGCATATTCAAATGTCATCTTTGAGTACAGTAACCTCAGTCCTATTTCAACGGCAATTATAGCTGTACTAAGGGTTGCTATCAATTCCAGAGTTAAAGCAGAGATAAAAGCCACACGGAGCACTTTCATGGTTGCCTGGCGGAATATTTCGCTATATTCCGCAATGGTCCTGATTTGCTCCTTGCTACGGCCGAATATTTTTAATGTTGTCAGACCTTGCAGAACATCAAGGAAGTGCGCACTCATACGGCTAAGAACAGACCATTGCTTTTTGGTAATACGGTCCGCAAGGTGACCTATCAATAGCATAAGGAGTGGAATAATGGGAGCGGTTAGTATCATTATAATGCCTGAAATCCAGTCTACTGGAAAAACAAACACCAGTATCGTCAGGGGAATCATTGCCGTAATAGTCAGCTGCGGTATATATTGACTGAAATAAGCATCTAATTCTTCGATTCCCTGGTTAACTGTGTTAATCAGTTCCCCTGTTTTTTCCTTGCGTGTGTATATGGGACCCAGACGTGCGATTCTGTCGTATAAAGCATGCCGGAGGGTATACTTGACTTTTGCTGCCATACGGCTGGCAAAGCCTTCACTGAGCCATACCATTATGGCTCGCATAATTATTATAGCAATCAGAAGTAAAAAGGCAGTACTAAGCTGCTGTAGTGTCTTATTCTCTAAAAAAGCAGCATTAACAATCTTGCTAATATACCTTGCTTGCAATACTATAAAAAGGCCCCCTGCGAAGCCAGTCAGCACAGTGAGATAAAATTCCCTTTTTGCGTACGAGGTGCTTCGCAGGAGGCGTCTGTCTACCTTCATAAAACTTTTTTACTTAGTATTCAAGCTCTTGCTCAACTGAAACCCTGTCTTTGAATACTTTGTAAGTCCAAATCTGATAAAATAGTACAATGGGAACAAGAATGACAGCAACAATAGTCATGACTTTCAGAGTATACTGGCTTGCAGAAGCATTCATTATTGTGACACTCAGATTAGGATCGTTGGCAGCAGGTATTAAGTTTGGATAAAGTCCTGCAAATACCATGACAGTAGCCAGCACTATTGTCAAAGAACCCATGATAAATGCCATTCCCGTCTTGTCTTTCTTAATGTAAAATCCTACCAGCAGGAGAGCTACTGCTGCCAGCAGAGCTACTATCCATGTCAGGGTTTTAAGCTTATATGGGAAGTTCAAGCCTAGCAGTGCCCACAGTACGAAAATAACAGTCAAAATAGTAGCAATAATCCACATTGTAAATGCAGTTTTCTTGGCACGTGACATGATCGGGTCAGTAGTCTTCAGGGTAAGGAAATTAGCGCCGTGCATTAAGAATAGGAAGACAAATACCAGGCCGCTAATAATGGTAAATGGGCTCAAGAGGCCAAAGAAGCCACCATGATAGTAAACATAAGGAGCTCCGCCGTAGTTTGGATCAGGTTCTAAGGTAATGCCCTGGATAAGGTTTCCTACTGCCACACCCCAGAGTAATGCTACCAGGAAGCTAGCAATAGCAATGATCCAATCCCATGTGTTACGCCAGCCCTGGCCTTCCATTTTGCTACGGAATTCGAAGGTTACAGCCCTCAAAATAAGTGCAATGAGCATAAGGATCAGAGCAGTAAAGAAACCGGAGAAGAGGGTGGCATAGAAGTGCGGAAATGCTGCAAATGAGGCACCGCCGGCAGTCAACAACCATACTTCATTACCATCCCACACAGGTCCAATAGTGTTGAGAATAGCACGGCGTTCCTTGTCATCTTTGCCAAGGAAAGGCAGAAGCATGCCCACGCCGTAGTCAAATCCTTCCAAGAAGAAGAAGCCGATAAACAGAACAGTGATTAGAACAAACCATATTATTTGGAATACTGTTGGTCCCATAGTTAATTATTTTTTGTTTTTAGTTTGATGAATAACTAAAAGTAGAGTGAAATAATGATTAAGCAGCTGGTTGTGCCTGAACATTAGAATCTGCTACATCTGGCACTTTCTTAGCGAATTTAAGCATAAGCATCACTTCAATCACTATTAGCACGGCATAAACCAGACCCAGAGAAAGCAAAGAGAACCATACATCACCTGGTGTCAGGTTTGGTGAAGCAGCGTCTTTAACTTTAAGCAATCCGTAAACTATAAATGGCTGACGTCCTACCTCTGCCATTATCCATCCAAAGGAGTTGGCTATGTAAGGTAAGAACAGTGAGATAAAGGACAGTCCTAACAACCATTTCTTGTAACGGAGTTTTTTGAATAAGCCCAAGAAAGAAACCAGGAGCATCAGCATACCAGCGTATACCATCAAACGGAAGCTCCAATATGTAAGCCCTACAGGAGGTTCATATTCATCAGCTTGTCCTCCATACTTCTGTGCATATTCTTCTTTGAGTTCTTTGATACCTTTGACTGGTTTTCCCCATTTGTCATAAGACAGCAGTCCCAACATACCTGGAATTTTCAACTCTGCAGAGTTCATTTCTTTATCCATATTAGGAATAGCAAAGAAGCTAAAGTCAGATGTTGTCTTCCATGCTGCCTCTGCAGCAGCCATTTTCATTGGCTGGCTTTTTACAAGATGCTGACCCTGGTAATGACCTATGAGAATGACCATTACAATACCAATAAAGGCATAAACCACGCTGTGCTTAAATGAGATCTTGAACAGGTCTGTGTTTTTGTTTTTGAGAATGTTGTAAGCACTAATACCCAGAACAAAGAATCCGGCAGTTGTGATGCCTGCGAAGAATACGTGAGGGAACTGGTACAAAACATTTGGGTTGGTGACGAGTTTACCAAAATTAACCATCAAGACACGGCTACCATCTTTGGCCAACTCGTAACCCACAGGCTCTTGCATGAATGAGTTAGCAATCAGAATCCACAGAGCTGAGAGATTGGAACCAATAGCTACGAGCCACATAACAGCAGCGTGCAATTTCTTTGAGATCTTATCCCAACCAAAAATCCATACACCAAGGAGTGTAGATTCAAGATAAAAGGCAAGTAATGCTTCTATCGCAAGAGGTGCTCCAAAAATGTCACCCATAAAACGAGAGTAACCTGCCCAGTTTAGACCAAACTGGAACTCCTGGACAATACCGGTGGCAACTCCTAAAGCAAAGTTAATAAGGAATAAAGTTCCAAAGTATTTTACCAACTTCTTATACCTCTCGTCGCCCTTTTTTACATACATTGTCTCAAGAATAGCCAAGAAAATAGACAATCCCAGTGTTAGAGGGACAAAGAAGAAGTGATAAACAGTTGTGATAGCAAATTGCCACCTGGACAGACTTACCACTGCATCTAGCATCATAAGGCCAAGTTTTTAGGGTTTATAATGTTTTGTTGTTGTCAGT
>JALVRO010000133.1:0-14821 GCA_027031265.1 Bacteroidales bacterium
CAGTCTGACAGACGTCTGGTTTATACTCTTTATGACATTAGAAATCCTCGAATACTGAATCCAGCATCCATAAGTAAAATTACAAACCCGGCAGGCAAAAAGATTAATGTATCAGATTTGCAGCAAGTAGCGCATGAGCCACTGGTTAAGCATTTTACAGTGGACGGTGATGAGATGAGATTTTCTCTCACACACCCCAATGCACGGAATTTTCAGATTGCAGTACTTTTTGAAAATAAGGATACTGCAGGATTTCCAGAATTTTCAATGGTTGTAAACAATCAAACTATTACTCCTACAGTTAATTCAAACAAAGACCAGTGGATATGGCTCACATACAATGTATCTGGAAATAATATCAATGGTAAACTTAGGGTCAAAGGAAAGCACAAGGGTAGGATAAAATTATATGCTATCTATGATGAACAGATACCCGGAACCGAGGTATACATTAAAACACATAGGCCGGTACAAATGAAAATATATCCACCAGAAATATACAAGCCAGGGACAATTCACAGGATTAAAGAAGTAGGAAGCTTTTGATTCTGGGGTACTGTGGTGGAATTTTGCACTGGACACAAAGGGACTGCCAGGGCTTGCTATTCTGCGTTGTGAAACTTCGTGAAAAAAAATACCCATGGTAGCCTCTGTGGTTTAATAAAAAACATAGCGTCTGCGTAGCTATCGTTGCAATTGTTTTTGGGGTGCTGGTGGGCACACCGGAGAGACGCAAGGCGGTGCCGCCGCAGATGTGTGGTGTGAGGCGGTGAGTTTGGGGTTCTCCTTTGTGTGAAAGTCCCCGGGGTGGTTGGTTTAGTCACCTGCCAGGCTACTGGGAGTGGCTAGGCAGGTAAGGGTTGTGCCTGGCGGCACTAAAGGCCCCACAATGCCTTATGGGGTAACCTGAGGCTCATGGCTACGCCATTTGTCTGTGTGCATGGTGGCACTAAAGGTCTGAAATGCCTATCTCATGTTATGTGAGGGACATGCCTGCGGCATGTGGAGGCAACTCTGTCAGCATCCATTGGTTACTTTAGCTTTTTTATGAAGACCTCGACATCGCGGCCAGGTGGATTGTCATAATTCTCCAGAAGGATATCCGGGACAATGGTTCTGAGCCAGTCGATTGCTTGCTCTGGATAGCTTCTGGTCAGTATTATTAGCTTCCATCTGACAAGGCTTGTGGGAAGAGCCTCACATCCGGCCAGGGTGTGGAATAATGTATTAATCTGATCTTCTGTGATTTCTGGCTGGGAGATTACGCCTACTGCTGTGTACTGTTTGTCGTTTTTATGCCTATAGAAGAAAAGTCCATCCAGAGCTTGTGCGAGTGCATTGTCCTGTGGGTTTGGAAAATATACCAGAGCACCTTCTTCCTCCTCTGGCTCCATGGAGAGCTTGACTTTGCCCCATAGTCCCTGTCCATATTCATAGACGAGTATACGCTTTTTAATCCACTGTGAGTATAGCTCTACGTGTGTTCCCTGGAAGATAGGGTTTGAAAGTATCTGAAATAGGTTCATCACTTTATTGTTTTTTGTCTAGACTTATATTGCCCAGTTCTTTACGCACTTCAATAGCAAAGGTTCCCACACGTGCTATGATATTCATGATTTCTTCGACTGTGATATTTGTTAGCTCTCGTATTAGTCGTACGTATATCCAGTCTTTGTATTTGGTCAGTGCCACGCCAAAAATAGTATGGGCTTTTTCCAGTAGTTTCTGATATATTTCACATTGCATTTGAGGGTTGTCTGGAAGTTGAAACGATGGTGCCAGGCACTGAAAATAGCCCCATGGTTCCTGTGGATTCTGAAAAACGTCTATCCAGATGGGTGTGTTATCCTTTTGCAGAAGCCAGCTGCCTTTTTCTTCTCCGCGTGCTTTCTCGGGTTCTAGACCAAATTGTCTGAGTGCTTCCTCTACCAGGTCATAATATTCTTGCAAGGGCAAAAAATGTCCGAAATGAAAACCATGTTCGTGGTTATGGCGATGGTTATTCTCTGGCATTAAACTAATGTTTTATAAATTTTTAAACAAAAATAGTCAATTTCTTAGTCTGTATGTAACTTTTTTTTATTAAAATCGTCTTAGTAAAAACTTTAAAAATTTAAACAATGAAACTTAAATTGTTGTTAATTAATCTGTTAACTATTCTATTTTTTGCTAATTTATCTGCTCAGCAGATAGATTTAAACAAGACTTTACCCACTGATCCACAGGTAGTTTCTGGTGTCTTACCAAATGGTTTGCATTATTACATTCGTGCTAATCATAAGCCTGAGCACCGCGTTTTCCTGCGTCTCGTTGAGTTAGCAGGCTCTGTATGTGAAGACGATGATCAGCAGGGGCTTGCTCATTTCACCGAGCACATGGCGTTTAATGGGACAAAAAATTTCCCCAAGCATCAGTTAATTAAGTTCCTGGAATCAACTGGAATGAAATTCGGAGCTGATTTGAATGCTTATACTTCTTTTGACCAGACTGTTTATATGCTGGAGATACCTACTGACAAGCCACAATACCTGGATACAGCTTTGCTTATTCTGCACGATTGGTCCCATTATCTTACATTGGATGACAAAGAGATTGACGCTGAGCGTGGCGTTATTAAAGAAGAATGGCGCCTAGGCCGAGGTGCCAACGAAAGAATGAATCGTAAGGTCCTTCCTGTTTTACTTTATGGGTCTAAGTATGCACAGCGCCTGCCTATTGGTAAAATTGATATTATTGAGAATTTCAAGCATGATGTGCTTCGCCGTTTTTATAACGACTGGTACCGCCCAGACTTGCAGGCAGTTATAGTCGTAGGTGATATCGACCCAAAGCAAGTAGAAAGCAAGATAAAAGAGCTTTTCCCGAAAGTTCCAGAACCTGGGAATCCTCGTCCCCGTGTTTACCCGGAAATTCCAGACCACAATGATGTCAAAGCCGTGGTTGCTACTGACAAAGAGGCGCGTTATTCTGTGGTTTCTTTCTACTGGAAGCATCCTATGCATGAGGTTAAAACTTATGGTGATTATCGTCAGGATATGGTTGATTACCTTGCTGTGACAATGTTATCGAGTCGTTATTCCGAAAAAATGCTTAATCCCAAATCACCTTATGCTTATGCTTTTGCTTTTTACCAGCACTTGATAGGTAAGAAAGATGCTTTTGCTGTCATAGGTATTGCTAAGAAGAACAAAATGCTTGATGCAGCTCGCGAGCTGATGACCCAAATAGAGAGTGCCCGTCGCTATGGCTTCGCCTCCACAGAACTGGACAGGGCTAAAAAGAAGGTGCTATCACAACTGGAAAAGCAGGCAAAGGAGGCTGACAAAACAGAAAGTAATTATTTTGTATCGATAATTCAGGATCACTATGATTTGCCACATTCCCCATTGCTTAGCCCACAGCAGGAATACGAAATTGCGTCTAAGCTTTTGCCATCTATTAACTTAGATGAGGTTAACAAAGCTATGCAGCAGCTAGCTACTGACAACAACCTGGTAATAGCTATAGAGGCACCAACTGATGTGCAGGTGCCTACAGATCAGCAGCTTATCGATATAGTCAAAGAGATTCGTCAGGCACAGGTGCAGCCTTACAAGGATATCGAAGTAAAAAATAGTCTAATATCTGGAAAGGTAAAAAAAGGAAAAGTAAAGAAAGAGCAGGTCGATAACATCACTGGAGTAACTATCTGGACACTCAAGAATGGTATTCGTGTTGTTATTAAACCTACTGATTTCAAAAACGACCAGATTCTTTTGACTGCATTTAGTCAGGGTGGTTACTCACTTTACCCAATAAAAGACCTGCCAAGTGCCCGTCTGGCAGCTACACTGGTCTCCAATAGCGGAATTGGTGATTTTGGTCGCGTAGAACTGGATAAATTCCTGTCTGATAAAAATGTAAGTGTCTCGCCTTATATCGGCCTTTACAGAGAAGGATTCCAGGGACGTAGTGATGTTAAGGATTTCGAGACAATGCTTCAGATGATTTATCTATACTTCACACAGCCACGTTTTGACAAAGATGCTTATCAGGCAGCTATAGAACAACAAAGGGCAATAATGGAGAACAAAGCTAATGACCCTCAGAGTGTTTGGTCAGACACACTTAGAGCAGTGTTGAATAATTATAGCCCGTACAGAATGCCTTTGAATGTTAACACTCTTGAGAAGGTGGATTTCCAGCGCGCTTATGATATTTTCCGCGAAAGATTCTCTGACCCAGCAAGTTTTACTTTCGTCCTCGTGGGCAATGTAAACCTTGACAAAGCACGTCCATTGATCGAAAAATACTTTGGATCCCTGCCTAAGAAAGACAACAAAGAGCATTATCGCGATGTTAACGCATCACTGCCTGTAAGTCAGGTTATAGAAAAAATAGTTTATAAAGGTAGCGATCCTAAGAGCCTCGTCTACATGGTTTACACTGGAGATTATAATTATTCTTTGCGTAATAGGTTGCTAATCAAGGGAGTGTCAGAGATTATGACTGGACGCCTGCTGGATACGGTTCGCGAAGCCCAAGCCCTGACTTATTCTATAATGGCATACCCACAGTTTTACAAGGTTCCAAAAGATCAATACATGGTCGGAATATTCTATAGTACAAGTCCAGACACACTAAAATACACAGAGAAAAAAGTGCTGGCTGTTAACAAGAGTCTCGTGAATGGCATTACTGACAAGGAATATAAATCCACTATTCAGAAGCTAACAAAAGAATATGAGACAAATATCAAGACAAACAGATATTGGCTGGACAACTTGAGCCAGATGTATATGTATGGTCTAAAGCCTGAGTTTGTCACAGACTATCAGAATATAGTCAACTCAATTACAAAGGATGATCTTATCCAGGCAGCAAAAAAATATATCAACGATAATAGTTTTATATTCGTTGCTCTCAAGCCAGAAAAATGATAAATATTGCTACGTGTTATACTAATTTTCGATTGAAAACGTGCAATATAAATGCTTACTTCCAGTACAAGCGTGCTTTCAGCACCTTGTACTGGAAATTTTAGACTTACTTGTTTTGAACAATGGTATTATCGGCACTTAATAAATAAATGGACTTTAAACAAAAACACCCCTGAAGCCGAGCTTCAAGGGTGTTTTTATAAACGCCATTGACCATGAAAATTAGCTAAGTTTCTGGTCAACGGTTTTGAGTATTTCTGCCTCCATCTGGCGGGCTTTTTCCTCTATCTGGCGGGCTTCGTCAAGAACCTGTTTTTTGTATTGCTCATCTTTGAGCGATGAGGCGTTAATCCTTACGTTCAGATATGCACCACGTACAGCAGTCAAAGCAGCCATAGTTCCTACACCTACATCGCTGATTGAGGCTTCCATGCCGTGCTCAGCCATGGACTTGAGTATTTCCATAGACTCGAGACTCACTTTCATCACACGCAGAGGCACTGAAATAGCGTATTTAGTCGCCTCTTCAATGGCTTGGCGGCGTTTTTCTTTTTCTTCTTCTGTGCCTTTGGGCAGGCTCCATGCTTCCATAATTTTGTTAAAAGCTGCTGTGTCTTCATCTACGAGCCCGAGGAGCTCGTCTTTTAGTTGTTGACCTTTTTCTGCCCAATCAGAGAAAAATTCCCAGCGGTCATCCCAGCCTCGTTTGTGTGATGACAGATTGGCTACCATTGTGCCCAGAGAAACGCCCAGAGTACCTATATAAGCAGAGATAGACCCACCCCCTGGTGCTGGAGACTCACTGGCAGTCTCGTTAGCAAATTCGCGCAGGTTCATCCTGACCAGACGGCTCTGTGAGTCGTCTTCGATCACGTATTCAATGATTTTCTCCTTTGGGTTAAATGGATACAGGTCGTTCAAGCCCAGTGATTTAATGGCAATTTTTATGAGCTCCTCCTCTGATACACCCACAGAACGGCGCTGCTTACGAAGGAAATATTTACCAGCATCAAGCATTGCCTGCAGGGGTACCAGTCCGACAATTTCCGAGCCAGTAACGCGCACGCCTCTCAAGCGGGCTTTCTCCGACACCTCGTCAAAGGCAATGTGCATTGGCGTGACATTTATGTCTGTCAGGTTCATAGAGATCTGACAGATACCAAATTCTTCTATGTACCAGCCAATGGCTTTTACCTTGCGCAGAGTGCCTGGCATACGAACAGGATTGCCATTCTCGTCCAGAACTTTTTTACCCACAACGGGATCGCCTATGCGTTTGACACGCCCTAGCTGGCGTACATCAAAGGCTATAGCATTGGCACGCCGTGTGGAGGTGGTATTGAGATTCACATTATATGCAATAAGGAAGTTGCGGGCGCCAATCACAGTTGCACCAGTACGTGCAACGTGCTCATTCCATTCTGCTGGCCCAAAGTCAGGCTTCCACCTGGGATTTGTAAGCTTTTCTGGTAAAGCCTCATACTCTCCAGTACGGATATTAGCCAGATTCTTTCTTTCCAGAGTGGTTGCTGCAAATTCATAAAGATAGACTGGTATTTTGAGCTCCTGGCCCACACGCCTGGCTAGCTGGCGAGCATACTCCACAGTTTCCTCCATTGTTACACCAGATATTGGCACAAAAGGACATACATCAGTGGCGCCCATGCGTGGATGCTCGCCCTTGTGTTTGCTCATGTCAATAAGTTCTGAGGCCTTCTTTATAGCCTGGAATGCAGCTTCTACCACAGCCTCAGGTTCGCCAACAAAAGTCACTACTGTACGGTTGGTAGCTTTACCAGGATCAACATTTAGCAGTTTTACTCCTTCGACAGTTTCTATCTGGTCAGTTATTTGTTTGATTACGTTCATGTCACGCCCTTCACTGAAGTTGGGTACGCATTCTATTAACCTTCTTGCCATAACATTGTGTTTTAAAAATTTTTCTAAAAATAATAATCCGACTTGTAAGTGCAAACTATTTTAGTCAGTGGAAATAAAAATCTTCTGTAATTAGCCACAGTAATTTGTTTGGTAATTAATAACTGTTAACCAGAGTAAAAAGCCCGGCCCTTGCTATAGCAAGTGGTCGGGCTGCAGACAAGGGGGAAGCTATTTTAAGGTCAGGGTATCAATGTTTTACGATACGTGCGTTTTCTTTGGGTAAAGCCACGTAATATGTTTTGCCAGATGTATTTGTCAGCTGCGATGAACGGATCCATGGATTCAAGAGCAATAAAATCTTGTAATTAGTACCATGGTCCAGTGCGAATTGTGGCCAGCTATCCACAGATGTTTTTACTTCGACAAACTTGATATTTAGAGGCTTATATAGTTCTTTTTGCCTAATAATAAACCCATATTTACGTGGATTGCTCATTATTACTTTCAGGCCAAGAATACGATAGATATAGCGGGCTGTCTGTACATTCAGCGCCAGATCATAAAAACTTTTTTGTTTTTGCTTGCCGATAGCCCTGTCGAGATTAGTTTGTCCAACATTGAAAGAAGCTGCTGCTAATGTCCAGTTGCCATAATGATCATGTGCATCCTTGATGTATTTGCAGGCCGCTATTGTGGACTTGTAAATATTGTATCTCTCATCAACCTGGTCATTAATCTCCAGACCGTATTTTTTGCCGATTTTGGGCATAAATTGCCAATACCCTCCTGCTCCAGCTGGTGAGATAACAGGAGCCATACCGCTTTCTGCTATCACCATGTATTTGAAGTCCTCTGGTATGCCATATTTTTTCAGAATTGGCTCAATGATTGGGAAATATCTATTGGCCCGTTTTATGTATAAAATAATCTCTGAGTGCCAGTACATCAGCTTTAGGATCTCTCTGTCCAATGATTCCCGGACATCATAATATTCCAGAGGCACACGTTCTCCGGCAAAATCTAGACTCCCTGGTAATGGCGGTGCATAAACATGATAGTTTTCCTGGATTTCTTTCCAATAATTGTCGTCCGAATCAGTCAAAGAAGAACATCCTGGTCCCAGCCAGATAAATGTAACTATGATAAGAAAGTAAATGTGTTTCATGTAGTTTTATTTTAAATGATATTTATTTTACGCAAATTGTAATAAAAAGTTTACTTTTTATCAAGTAACTCAAGAGCTTGTGAAAGCTTAGTGACTGCTAATTTACATGTATTACCTTGACACACAAATAGTAACGTCTTATCTTTGTGAAAACGGTTTTTGAAAATTTTAAGACTTGATGGCCTGTCAGTAAAAGCCAATACCACATCAGGTTTGTATAATTTCATAAATCTTTTTGCAATGTTCGCTGCTTGCCCGCCTGTTATGACCAGCTCGTAAAATGGATAAATTTGCTTCATTGCCAGTTGGCCCCATGCTGAGAAATAACCCGGATATTGATACAGATATTCTGCTATATTGGCAGACATTTGTGATGCTTGCTCATCCCATTCTGTGTGTTCTGTTATTTTCGAAAGATAAAGGAGATTTATAGCCATCACAGCATTTGATGAAGGTATTACATTGTCTGTCACTTCCTTTTCGCGTTTAATGTGTGTCGGCACACGGTCAGATGTGTAGTAAAACATGCTGGTCTGCTCATCCTCAAAGTGTTCTTGTGCATACTGGGTTAGGGAGGTGGCTAGAGATAAGTAATGCTCATTGCCCGTAACCTGGAATAAGTCAATCAGCGCTTTGATAAAGAATGCATAATCGTCCATGTATCCATGGATTTTTCGTTTACCGTCTTTGTATATACGCCATAGTGTCAGATCATGTTCCAGCATCTTTGTCTCGATGTGTTGCTCGACCTTCAGGGCTATTTCCAGATAGTTTTCTTGTCCAAAAGCCTGGTAAGCACTTACTAATCCACTGATAGCCATTGCGTTCCACGAAGTTATTGCTTTGTCGTCCAGACCAGGATGTATCCTTTGGTTGCGGTATTCAAAGAGCTTTTCCCTGGCTTTCCCCAGCTTTTCTTCTAGTTCATCCTGTGTTATTCTCAGATTGTGTGCTGCCTCGTCCAGTGTTCTTCGCTTGTAAAAAATAATTTTCCCTTCCCAGTTACCAGTGTGGTTAATCTCATAAACTTCCCGCAAAATATCCATGTATTCTGGTACAAGACTATCGAGCTCCTCATACGCCCATGTATAAAATTTACCTTCATGTCCATCACTGTCAGCATCTAGGGCACTGTAGAAATAACCTTGCTGGTTGTACATCTCTCTCTGCAGAAAATTAATTGTTTGCATTACCACATGTTTGTACAACCCAGAGCCTGTGACTTTATATGCTTTGCTGTAGAGGTCAATTAATTGCGCATTATCATATAGCATTTTTTCAAAATGTGGAACCAGCCACCTACGGTCTGTGCTATACCTTGCAAATCCACCACCTATTTGATCATATATTCCGCCCCATGCTATATGGTTGAGGGTGTTTTGCACGTGATTTAGTATCGATGAGTCTTCCGTGTAATAAGAATAATCAAGCAGAAAGTTAAGTGTGGCAGGCATTGGAAATTTAAGTTTTGTTTTATTTCCACCATATACTGGGTCAAAGTCATGCTTCCATTTCTCTACAGCTTGCATGATTTTACCCATGAAAAGACGGGTATTCTGCGCAGGCATGGATACAATATCCCTCTGTATAAGTCCAGCTTTTAGATGTTCGGCTGCCAGAATTAGTTCTTGTGGGGTTTGTTTCCATTTTTTTGCTATTTGCAAAAGAATCGATTTCCATTGATTAGGACGAAAATATGTGCCTCCATAAAAAGGTGTACCATCAGGCAAAGCAAAGCAATTCAATGGCCATCCAGCACTTCCTGTTATCATTTCTACTGCATTTATGTAAATCCTGTCAATATCAGGTTGCTCCTCCCTGTCTACCTTTATACAAACAAAATTGTCATTCATTATTTGGGCTATGTCTTCGTCCTCAAAAGATTCCTTTGCCATTACATGACACCAATGACAGGACGAATAACCTATGCTAATAATCAGTGGCTTATTTTCCCGCTTTGCTTTGTCAAAAGCTTCTTTACACCATGGATACCAGTCTACAGGATTATGTGCATGCTCAAGTAAATAGGGACTTGCCTCGTTTATTAGATGATTTGTGTATTTGTGTTTCATATTTGTCTGGCTTTGACAGTTTAAATCATTAGCCATAAAAAGGACTAAAATTAAGTAAAGAAAATTTCTCATCGAAAAAAGATTGATTATTAAATGTAAAGCTATTAAAATTTAGAATAATTTTTTGTTAATAAACGTTTTTATCTAAGCTTTTGCCAAAAATATTTTTCAACTTACTGCGAAATTTTTAAATTTATTGTACATTAAACACCTATTTAATCTAAAGTTTATGAATGTTATAGAAACACAAGAATTACTTTCTTTGTTAAAGAATCCACATGTTAAACTTCTAGATCTCCGTCAGATAGACGCTTATAATGGCTGGCCTCTGGCTGGTGAGAAGAGAGGGGGGCATATACCAGGCGCTAAAGCCTTACCTTTTGCATGGACAAAATTTATGGATTGGATAGATATCGTTCAGTCTAAGGATATAAAGCCCGAAGACCAGATTGTGCTCTATGGTTATGATATGGAGGAATGTATGCATGCACAGCATCATTTTCAGAGACATGGATATAGAAATGTGCGTATTTATCCATATTTCCTAGACCAATGGACAACTGACCCTAGTCTGCCTCTGGATCAGATGGCTAGATACAAAATGCTTGTGCCTCCACAGTGGATAAAAACACTCATAGAAGGACATAGACCTGATTTTTACGATAATGACAAATATATTCTCCTGCATGTGCATTTCCGTAATGTGCAGGATTATGTACAGGGTCACATACCTGGTTCAATTGAGTTTGATACACTACTTGTCGAATCTGCTAAAGATTGGAACAGGAGAAATAGCCAGGACCTTAAATACTTCCTCGAAAGCAAAGGCATAACAAACGATACCACTGTCATTGTGTATGGACGCTTTTCCAACCCTACCTACGAAGATCCATTCCCTGGCAGTAAAGCTGGGCATCTGGGCGCTTTACGTACAGCCGCAATTTTACTTTATGCTGGCGTGGAGGATGTTAGAATATTGAACGGTGGCTTCTACTCGTGGGAACAAAAGGGCTTTCCTGTGACTACAGAGGCAGCTTTCCCTCCTACTGTTTATGAGTTTGGCAGCGAAATACCAGCTAATCCATGGGTGTTTATTGATACCCCAGAAGCCAGACAATATCTTGTAGATCCTGATAAAGAATTGGTCTGTGTGCGTAGCTTGAGGGAATATATTGGAGAATTTAGTGGCTACCATTACATTGACAAAAAAGGTCATATACCGGGTGCTGTTTTTGGTAATTGCGGCTCAGATGCTTATCACATGGAAAATTATCGAAATCCTGACTACACAACACGCGAATTCCACGAAATAGAGCAGATGTGGAAGGAGCTTGGCATTACACCAGATAAACATGTTGCTTTTTACTGTGGTACAGGCTGGCGCGGTAGCGAAGCATGGCTCAATGCCTATTTGATGGGATGGAATAATGTCTCTATCTATGACGGTGGCTGGTTGGAATGGTCTTCAGACCCTGGTAACCCAATAGAAGTTGGTCCTCCTGATGATTTAAACTTAAAAGAATGAAATAACATGTATAAAGCTATTTTTAATGGTCAGTTAATTGCCCAGTCAGATAAAGTCGAGCGGGCTAGTGGTTATATTTATTTTCCCCGCCAATCAGTAAAAATGGAATTTCTTATTCCATCAAATTATACTTCTGTGTGCCCATTCAAAGGCACAGCACAGTATTTTCATGTGAAAGTGGGGGATAAAATAGCTGAGAATGCAGCATGGCATTACCCTGATCCAAATCCAGGCTATGAAAACATAAAGGATCACATTGCTTTCTGGCAGGATGTAAAAGTTGAACAGCTCTGAAAAATGAACGTAGTAGTTATTTATGGATCATATAGACAGGAGCGTCTGGGCATTCGTGCTGCACTTTTTGCACTGGCAAAGATACGCGAACAAGGGCATCAGGTAGAACTGGTAGACGCAATGGCCTATGATCTGCCAATGCTCGATAAAATGTACAAAGAATTTGAACCAGGCCAGGCACCAGAGCGTATGGAAAGACTGCATAAGACTCTGGAGCAGGCAGATGGTTTCGTGATTGTTAGCGGTGAATATAATCATAGCATCCCTCCTGGGCTTAAAAATTTGCTTGATACTTTCCAGACAGAGTACTATTTCAAGCCCAGCGCTATTATTAGCTATTCTGTGGGCAGCTTTGGTGGCGTGAGAGTGGCTGATCATCTGCGGGCTGTGTTGGCTGAGCTGGGAATGCCTGTCATACCTTCTTCTTTGCCCATACCCAGGCTGCATGAGGTCTTTGACAAAGACGGGAAACTAATTGACCAGGCTTATAACAGACGTTTTGACCGTATGCTAAGCGAATTTCAGTGGTATATGGAAGCTTTTTCATGGAGACGTAAGCAGGGTACTCCTTATTAAACAGCAAAATAATGAATCAAAAGACTATCAGAAATAAAGGCCTGGAGATTATAAACCTTTATCAGCAAAAATCACATCAACAGATTGTAAAAGAAATAGTTAATGGACTATTCAGAAAACAGCCGCAACTACCGAGTAAATATTTTTACGATGACCTGGGTACAGAACTTTTTATTAAAATCACACAGCTACAGGAATACTATCCTACACGCACCGAGATATCTATACTCCAGAGCTTGCCATCCCAGCTGTTCGACAGACCCTGGCAATCAATAATTGAGCTTGGTAGTGGTAATGCTTCCAAGATTAAACACATCTTCTCCAGACTCAGCCCAAAGAATTTGCAGACTACACATTATTTCCCTGTGGATATTAGTCAACATGCCATTCAGATCTCAGCCTCAGATCTAGCCAATGCTTTCCCACAGGTCACAATTACAGGCATTGTTATGGATTTTATGACACAGCTGGACCAGATGCCAGACCTTACCAACAAGGTTTATTTTTTCTTGGGTAGTACTCTTGGTAATCTCGGTTCTGATGAAGCTATTTATTTTCTGTCTTCTTTGTCGCAGACAATGTCTGATGACGACCGCTTTTATCTTGGTATAGATATGGTCAAAGATGAGAATATTCTGCATCTAGCTTATAATGATAGCCAGGGTATCACAGCACAGTTTAATAAAAACATTCTGCGGGTTGTTAATCGCTTGATTGATAGTGATTTTGATGTTAATGATTTTGAACATCTGGCTTTTTTCAACAGGGAACACAGTCGCATAGAAATGCATCTGCTGGCATTGAGGGACGTGATTGCCACCTCTCCTTATTTCCCTACAGAGCTGACAATTCGCAAAGGGCAAACAATTCACACAGAGAACTCCTATAAATACACACTCGATTTAATAGCTTCGACTCTGGACCAGGCAGGCCTCAGCATAAAACAGGTTTTTCAGGATCCAAAAAAATGGTTCTCATTGCTCGAGGTTGTTAATCTATAAGTTTTAAGAGAACTTTTGCTACAGGATATTTATATTTGTTAGATTAACAAATCAAAGATTTACATCAATGTCAAAAGTAGTAGTCGGTCTGTCTGGTGGCGTGGACTCCAGTGTGGCAGCATATCTGCTAAAACAGCAGGGATATGACGTATATGGACTGTTTATGATAAACTGGAAAAACAGCGATGTCACAATTACGGGTTCATGCTCATGGGAGGAAGATGTAATAGTGGCACGCCTGGTCGCACGCAAACTGGATATACCTCTTAAAATAGTTGATTCGAGCCAGCGCTATCACAAGCGCGTTGTGGAATATATGTTCTCAGAATATGGCAAAGGCCGTACACCAAACCCCGATGTCCTGTGCAATAGAGAGATAAAATTCGATGTATTCGAACATTATGCCACAGGACTAGGTGCAGACTACATTGCTACAGGGCATTATGCTCAAATTGAGGAAATAGACGTCAATGGCAGGAAAATCAAGCGGCTACTGGCGGCTAAGGACAAAAATAAAGACCAATCATATTTTCTCTGTCAGCTAAACCAGCAGCAACTGGAGAAAGTAATTTTTCCGATTGGACAGCTAACCAAGCCCCAGGTTAGAGAGATAGCTTCAGCGGCGGGCCTTGCTTCTGCACATCGCAAGGATTCACAGGGTATATGCTTTGTGGGCAAGGTGGACTTGCCTGGGTTCCTCCAGCAGAAATTAGCACCCAAAAAAGGCAAAATAATAGAGCTGCCTGCCACTGCACGTTATTTTCGGGAGTGTCACAACCTTGAGGCCAAAAGTATTGAGCAAATATGTGACTCTTATGACTTACAGCAGGTACGTGGCTGGTTAGTAGGCGAGCATAATGGGGCATATTATTACACAGTAGGCCAGAGACGGGGACTGGGTATTGGTGGTAAGCAAAAACCTTTGTTTGTGCTGGGTATTGATACAGAGACAAACGTCGTTTATGTGGGACAGGGACATGACCATCCAGGACTATTGCGACGTGGGCTTTTTGTACGAGGTGATGATATACACTGGGTGAGGCCTGACCTTGCTCTTTCTCCTGGCCAGTCTATGCGTGCACAGGTGCGTATACGTTACCGCCAGCCATTGCAACAAGCTACCTTGTACCAGAGAGAGGAGGGTATGTATATTGTTTTTGACCAATGGCAGCGAGCTATTACTCCTGGCCAGTTTGCTGTCTGGTATGTGGATGATGAGCTATTGGGCTCTGGAATTATTAATGCTTGAAGTAAGAAGTTTAGCTTTTTGCGAAACCTGTTTATCTGGTTAGAGATCTGACCACTGGAGGTGGTCGCTTTTCTCTTTGCTATGGAGATTGTTTTAACAATGTGTGATCATTTGCTAGCATTATCCTTTTATCAGAGAT
>JALVRO010000133.1:14921-40010 GCA_027031265.1 Bacteroidales bacterium
GGTCACCTGGATTGAGTGAAAGTTTCTTGCTGTATGAAAGTCCTGGATTATATGAAAGTTTTTTGCTGTATGAAAGTCCTAGATTGAGTGAAAGTTTCTTGTTGTATAAAAGTTTTTGACTGTGTAGGATTTTGGTTATTAGTGTGGTTTGTAAAAAATAAAATCGCAGCTTTTTGCGAAACCTGTTTATCTGGTTAGAGATCTGACCACTGGAGGTGGTCGCTTTTCTCTTTGCTATGGAGATTGTTTTAACAATGTGTGATCATTTGCTAGCATTATCCTTTTATCAGAGATGCTTGCCTGTTAGCTTTTTGTAGCTCTTACTTGTCTGGTCAGAGGTCTGACCACTGGAGGTGGTCACCTGGATTGAGTGAAAGTTTCTTGCTGTATGAAAGTCCTGGATTATATGAAAGTTTTTTGCTGTATGAAAGTCCTAGATTGAGTGAAAGTTTCTTGTTGTATAAAAGTTTTTGACTGTGTAGACTTATGGCTGTGTTAACTATTGGTAGTTGTATTTGTGTATATGCCTGGGTTTGTGGTTTTATTGTTTGATTATTTTTGCTGAGTAGACCTGGTTCTGGCCAGTGATTCGTAGCAGATATAATCCTGGTTTTAGTCCTGTCAGGTCAATGCTTGTGTGATTACCATGTATAGTACGCATGAGCACACCGCCCACGGAATAAATTTGTATTTGTGTCAGGTGCTCGCTACCTGGTAAGATCAGGTTCACCAGGCCAGATGTGGGATTAGGGTATAGAGTGAGCACAGAAAGAGAGGGTTTGCTAGAAAGATCAGATATTTCGCCTTTGCCAATCTTTAGAGCGGGCCTGATTGTGGATGAATAAACATTATTGCTTCCAGCGCCAACGTAATCGTAATTTTTGTAAAGTACAGATGTAAAGCTGGTGTTTTCGCCGGCAACGCCAAAAGCATCACTTTTTGATACATAGTCACCGTTGTCTCCCCAGCGGATATATATAACAAGGTCTTTGCTGTCGTCCACCTCCCATCTTGATGTGTGGAAATAATACCAGCGAACCTGGTCTGGAATAGTTACTGTCTGTGAGAAGACTGTGGTAAAGAGTGAAGTATCGATGAAGTTTTGGAGTTGTTCTATGTTATCCTGATAAAAGCCTATTTTCAGATTTTTGAACTTATCTCCATTGGGTGTGGGTTTGATAATCCTTAGAGCTATCTCGTCAATTATAGGTATGAAGCGTATTTCGTCGCGTGTGAGAAGTATTTGTGTCTCACCATGTCTCCAGTAATTGTCTAGAGGATAATTTGTTATTGTATCTTTGCCAAGGCTCAGCAGCAGGTAGGTTGGTTGACCGAAATATGTGTTAAGTGTGATAGAGTCCTGGGTAGCTAGAGTGGTTATGATAGCTTTTATTTGTGCTGGTTGAACCTCAGAGAAGTCCTGGCATTGAAAAGCAAATGAGACCTGGAGTGTGTCCTGTGAACTGATGCTTTGATTTTTTATTTCTGTGGGTGTGAGGGTAGCCAGAGAGGGGCTGATAGACAGGTTAATATCGAGGCTATCGAGATCAGCATGTCCTCTATTGCACAGCTTGAGTAAAATCTGTCCTGTCTCGTTGGCATCCATTACCTGGTTGTGATTCTGATCCTGTAAGCTGATGCTTAATATCTGTAATTCAGGACTGTGTATAGTAAGAGTTTTCTGGCTGTATAGTGTTAGCTGTGAGGTATCATATCTTTGATGAATTTTTAGCAACAAGCGTATTGTGCTCAAGTCCCTGGCCTGCCCGATGGTGCATGGGATTTTTACTGTGTCTGTTGTGTTAGGTGGTAGACTGTCGAGAAAGACAGAGTCCACAGAGAGATTAAGTCCTGGGTCAATGACCTGGAATGTTGCATAAACATCATACAGTGTGGCTGTGTCGGTGTTGTTGCCAAAACTAAATATTAATGTGTCCGCAGTACCACTGTTTGCCGTAAGAGTTAGAAGCTGAGGCTGAACGATAGGAGTACCTGATATTGTGTTGATGATTGTTTTCGCTGGAATTTTGTTCTGGCCCCAAGCATAGACGGTCAGGCTATCTTCACTAATGGGATGTTGTGTGTTGATCGTTACCTGACCTTGTGAGTTTGTCAGGCCAAGGCCAATGCGCATGCCGCTCTGGTATATTGTTAGATAAGTGTAGGGACTGGTCTGTAAGCTTACCTGGCTGGAGCCTTTCATCACAGGTGATGAGGGTGTGATTACCAGTTTTTGTGGTTTGCCAACGAAAGGCACAAGTGTAGGATCACCCATGACCTGGTAAATTTCCCAGTAATAGCGTTTTAGATCACTTGTAGATTTTTCAACAGCCATGTTGCCAGCATAAATCATTTGAGCTGTTGTGATATACCATGTAGCAGGATCGGTTTGATTTTTGTGTGTATGGAAATACCCATCAAAGGCTCCTTCATCTGTGTTGTTATATTGTGGATTAGAGACAATATGGTCAGTATAACCAATAGCCCACCAGTAGTCTTCGTCCCAATATGAATAATCAGAAGCACCAATATAAGCAGCCACACCTTTGCGGGCTGTGTAAAGAGCTAGCTCTGAGAAAGCATCTTCCTCGTCAAATTTGTTTGACTGGCAACAGTTGGCTACCCATACGCCATAAAGGCCATTGAGTGTGAGTCCATTCTTGAACTTTGTCTGGCTGAATGCAGGATCTGACCAGCCTTGTGGGCTACAATGTGCACTGTAATTAGCCAGGGCACAACCCTGATTGATTACATCCAGAATGGTGTCAATGTAACTAGAACCTGCAGGAGGGTCCTGGTAAAGAGCATGCACTTCGTAGCCATTATTTGAATTCAGATAATATGTGTTTATATAGTGTAATTGGCCATTACCATAATTGTCTTCCATGTTTTCGTCATTACCAGCAACAAGCAATGTGCGATTGAAGTAGCTGGTATCAGGTAGGTTTAGCTGCTCGTATGCCAGTATTTTATGCAAAGCGTTCCATAGTTCTGTAGTATCGTCGACAGATATTCTTCCCCAGTAAACTTCAGGTAAATAATCGCCTGTGTATTCGCAGTAATAAAGGTCTGAGACGTGCTGGTCCCTGGTACGCTGGGGCCATGAGGGTAGTTTGTCCACATCACCGATGAAAAGTACAAAGTCCTGGGGATGTGATGAAGTCGTGTAATAATTTTTCAACCAACTACGAATTCTAGTTGTGTCTGAGCCTATTTTCGATGTAGGTGCCATTACTACATCAAATCCCTGACGCTCTTTCCATTGTTTGAACTGCCGAAGAGCGCTTGTAAGGAATTGGTCCGGGTAAACGATGATGAGTTTTATTGGTAAGTTATGCAATAGAGCTTTTGTGGGTGTAGTAGTAGAGATAAGCTGCTTGTTGAAGTTGAATACTGGTGAGGTATAACGCTGTTTAATCTGGCGTGTGCGAGTATAATCTGGGTTAGTGAATTCTATTTTTGCCTGAATGTGTGTGTAGATTATAAGCTGATTGGTTACAGGGTTGTACTGGAATGGGTGAATGTTTAACTGGGCTATGTGATAAGATCGCAGCCATCCTTGGACAGAAGTGGTGATAAGGGGTTTGCCCAGAAAAGTATTTGTGGAGTATATTTTTTTGTCGGGTGTAGGAAGCGTAGGATTTGAGCTTTTGCGCTGTGAAGGTGTGGATGGCAGCAAGTAAGATCCAGGGAAATATTTATCAAGATCAATGACGACTTTTTGATAATTAATTGATTTAATTTTTATTTGTGCGTTTGCAGGGATATCCATTAGCCGTGTAATGGTCGGTAGCATAGGCTGTCCATTGCCAAAGGTCTTGTATGCCAAGTCTGAGTGGATTAAAACATAATTACCCGATGGATATGATAGTTTGCTGAGTTCTACCTGTCCGAGTGTAATATCAATATCTAGTTGTTGATCTCCAGAATTTTTAACCACCAGAGAAGGTTTTATGCCCTGAAAAAAAGTGTGTTTTTGACCAAAAAGAACAACTGAAAAAATAAGGCTTAGCAGTAAAATTATTGATCTGCGCATGACAAGATTATTTATAATAAAATTTCCGTGAAATATAAATAAAAAAAATTTGTTTTTCAATTTTTTTGCTTTTTGATGTTTTTTATATAAGAATTTTGTCCAAAACCTGAGCCAGTTGTTTTGGTATTATAATTGATTGATTAAATTTGTGTAAAGATAAAACTCTGGCAAATATGGGCAAGGTCAAAACTTTTATACGCAATAAACTTATAGGTGGGTGGTCGCTGGCTGTTCGTGATGATTGGTCTCTGAAAATCAAGCGAGTAAATATTACAGACGAAGAAAAGGAACTGTATGAAAAAGAATTTGGGGAGGAGATTCTCACTTATTCGGATTTTTTTGAGTGGTGGTTGAGGATACATAATTACAAAACGGAAAAACCAGACCAAAATGAACAGAGATAGGCTGTTTCTGCTGTTGTGGCTCTTGGTTATAATGGCTATGGGGTGTAATAGGTGGGATTATAGGCATCAGGATCGTTGGCCGAGGCGTTATCCTCTTTGTAGCCAGGGCTATCAGTCACCAATAGATATTGAGACAGACAGGGTTCAGAAGGATTCTTCGCTCTCGCCTTTGTTCGTTGATTATTTGCCAGTGGATACTTTTGTTGTGAAGCGCACAGCCAACCTTCTGTACATTACTCATTTGCAAGGCAGTGTGACGGCACCAGATACCAATTTTTGGGGTCATGAGTATTTCCTGGCCCAGATTATCCTCCATACCCCATCGGAGCATAGTGTGGATAGAGAGTTTTATCCTGCTGAAATTCAATTTGTTAATATAGATACGGCAAATAATATTATGGTTATATCAACTCTGGTCAAGGAAGGTGAGTCAAATCCAGCTTTTTCGACTATTCTGGCTAATATACCAGCAAGGCAGTCACAGCTTGAGGTGATACAGACTCTGGATGTTAATAAATTATTACCTTTTGGTGCTGGTTACTGGCATTACTGGGGGTCTATGACTTTCCCTCCATGTCAGGGTAATGTACAGTGGTTTGTTATGAAAGCCCCTGTTGAGGCCAGTGCAGCGCAGCTGGATAGCCTCAGGCGTATCCTTGGTAATAATTCCCGTAGTATTGAGAACCTGGGAAATAGAAAAATAACAGAGTTTTAACTTATTGATTAACAATCATTTATAAAACACTGCTGACATTGTGTCATATTTTTATGGTTAAAAACTGAAAAAAATGGCAGAAAAACCCAGTGGCACATAGCTTGATATAATAAGGGCGGAAACAAAAAACAAAACCCAAAAACTAAAGCGCTATGGCACTGGTAAGACGTACAAACCCAATGTTCCCAATGTTAAGTGATTTACTGGAGGACTTCTTCAGCACAGATATTTTCAAAGATATGCCAGCTGTTCAGAGCTCTATTCCAGCTGTAAACATCAAGGAAACAGACAAAGCTTATGTAATAGAGCTAGCAGCTCCTGGACTGAAGAAAGAAGACTTTGAGATTGATCTGGACAATAATGTTCTGACAATCTCTTATCAGAAAAAGGACGAGAAGAAGGAAGAAGAAGCTAACTACACACGTCGTGAATTCTTCTTCACAGAATTCAAGCGTTCTTTCACTTTGCCTGAGACAGCAGATGTGGAGAAAATAGACGCTAAATACAAGGACGGAATCCTGGAAATCACTATTGAGAAAAAAGACGAAGCAAAGGTTAAGCCTCGTAAGAAGATCCAGATCAAGTAATCTGGTTATGTTACTCGAATCCAAAGCGCTATGGCTCGAGCCATAGCGCTTTTTTTTTTTTACTTTCTGCGGCGAAACTCCCACAATACGATTGCCGTAGCAGTAGCCACATTGAGCGACTCAGCATGTTCGCCCTGGCGAAAAGAGGGAATAAACAGGCGTAGAGTCACTAGCCGCTTTATCTCCTGGCGCAACCCATGTGCTTCGTTACCCATGACCAACACTGCATTCCCACTAAGCTCTTGCTGGTCAATAGGCTCTCCGTCAAGTGTGGTGCCATATATGGGAGCCTGACAGTCAGAAAGGAAGTGCACCAGGTCTGTGTAAACCACAGGCACACGGAAAAGTGAACCCATGGAGGCCTGTACAACTTTGGGGTTATAGACATCTACCGTATCGCTGGAGGCCACCACCAGCTCCACGCCAAACCAGTCGGCCAGTCTCAAAATTGTTCCCATATTGCCCGGATCCTGAATATTATCCAGCGCAAGTACAAGGCCCCGTATAGCCTCGTCGCCTCTTACTGGCCACTCAAGTTGCTCAACAATGGCCATTATTGGCTGGGGTGTCTTTAGCTGGCTAATTTTGTTTATTGTCTGCTGGTCGGTGGTAATTATCTGTATGTCAGATGGTAGTGGTATTTGCTCCATTGCGTCTTCTGTGGCAATAATAGTTTTTATGTTGAAGGGGGATTTTATAAGTTCAGCAATAATTTTTCTGCCTTCTGCGATGAACAGCCCTGTCTGGCGCCTGTATTTTTTCTGGTTGAGCTTGCGGGCAAGTTTTATTGCACTGGCCTCGGTCATGATGCGTAAGTGTGTTTTGGGATAAAGATAGCTAATAATGAGCGATAGAAAAAGTTTTTTTGATTCGATTCGGGGTATAGATAAAAGCGGTTTATAGGGAATTTTTTTCTAATTTGCGTGTAATTTGTCCTTTGTTAAAGAGTTTGAATTTATTAAAAAGGTTACGCAGTGATTTTGTGTTAAACCAAAGTATCAATTTCTGCTTATTTTTTATTGCTGTCTTAGGGGAATTTCCACCTGACAAGGCGCCGACGCTTCGGCATGACTGAAATTCATCCCGCCCATGTTTTGCTTAGCCTTACGGGTTTTAGTAAATTATTTGCAGAATCTTTAACTCCAAATCCCATGGCCAGAATCAAAAACTGGGTCAGTTTTATCAGAAAGGAGAGGAATTATTGGGTACATATATTAGTGCCTTATGGATACGCCCATTCAGTTACGATTAGATTAAAGTTTAAGAATTATATAGAAAAAAGAAAACACCTTACTTTTTATAACATTCAGGGCGGGAAGCTTGATAAAAAATTAGTTGAAGAGCATCACGACAGGGGCTTTACCTTTCATTTTTGAACGAAGCAAAAATTACTCAACAGGATATTAAAAATTATTTTAAAAGACATGTTTTGTTGATTTTTGAAAAATAAAAAGAGAGAATGAAAGCAACCAGAGAAATATTGGACTGTCTGACGTAAGGAAGGTGGGCGACAATGGTGGCTCTTTTTCCCCGGATTGATGACGATTATTTTTCAAAGTTTAGTGTGAAGTTTTTTTTGCCTAATCGCTCCAGTAGTTTGAAGCCCTGTTGATTGCATAGCTTTATTATTTCTTGCTGTGGGACGAAGTCCGGGTCACCAGGCTGTTCGGTAATGGAGAGGATACCGCCTTTCTTTAGCACCCGGTGTATTTCTTTTATAGCCCCTTGGGGATCTGTTATTTCCCCCAGCACAGATACGAGAATAACCCGGTCAAATGAGTTGTCGCTGAATTTTAAATCAGAGGCATTGCCTACAGTAAAACCAGTATTGTGCAGCTTGTGTTTTGCAAGTTTGCGCTGACAAAGCCTTATCATTTGCTCTTGAATGTCCAGGAGTTCAAGTTTTCCCTGTAGCAGGTGCTTGGCTAACTCTATGCTAAAATATCCGCCACCAGGACCTATCTCCAGTACATGGTGGTTTGGTTGTAGATGTAGTCTAGGTATTAGCTTTTGTGGTGAGAGTATTAACCGTCTAAAAGGCATGTTTAACCAGAAAGCCATCTCATGAGGGAAAACACCTCTGTGCCAGAAAGTTTTGTTATGTTTAGCAGTCAAAGTCTGTGGACCCCAGATGAGAATTATTATTATGGTCATTATCAGGAGGATTAGTGTGCTAAATATTCGTGCTTTTTCATTGAGAGGAAGTAGATCTGCGGCTAAATTAACCATGAAATGTAGCAAAATAGCAGAAAGCGTACTACGGTTTGTGTTGTTATAAACCCATGTAAAAATTATTGACAGAATGATGGGACCTGTAATATAAGACCAGAAGCCTGGCGTATCAAAGCCGAGAACATTGTGCTGGAATGTTCCTTTGATGAAAAAAAGAGGCAAATGCCACAATGACCACATAAAGCCCAGTATAAGGCTTGCCCATAGTGCATTGAACCGGCTTTGCAGCGCATCCAGCCCATAGCCTCGCCATCCCAGCTCTTCGGGCAAAGGTCCAAATAATAGCATAAATAGCAGATAACCAGGTATCTGGTAAGGGTGTGTGATGAGCTCATGTAGTTTTGTTAGCTGGGGCAACTCGTCGCCAGTCATTTTTGCCAGAAGTATAGACACGGCGTTGACTGTGGGAAAAAGTATTATTATCAAAATAAACCACTTGATGTTAATGCGCCTTATGTCAAAGATACGCTGCCAGTAGTCTTTCCATTTTTCCCTATCGTGTTCCCTGGAGAGGAGTATTATTTCGGCCAAAGCAGGGCCGACAAGCCCCAGGGCACCAAATATAACAGCAGGAAACGTCCAAATGTTCCACCCGAAAACTATAACCCAGTTCCAGAAGAAAAATGATATACCTAGGGCCAGGATAAAGAATCTCCATGTTTTACTCTCAAGCCTTGTTCCCATTAGTCTTTTTTTGCGAGTTTAAGGAATAAGAATGAGCAGAAGAATGACAAAAATAGTTATCGGGATAGGTGCTGCAGGAAAACCGCTATAGTTTGGTTTGTTCTTTAACGCCAGGATAGCCATGATGTTAAATATTTGACCAATGGCAATTGCCACAAGAGCAAACCAGAATCCATTTATACCTGTCAACCTCAGACCTGTGGCGCTCATCAGGGCAAAGACCAACAGGTCTCCAATGCCAGTTATCTGATAAAGGGTATTGTAACCAGGCAAGGGCAGGGACACAGATAGGCGTTTGGCCAGATTAGTCTGCTCGGCAATCCTACGGTTTGGTAAGTGCTTCCCCAGTCTGGTAAAGCTAATCAGGTCAATTATTGCAATTGTCCCTAGAAAACTTATTAGCGCAACAGCATTTGATAGCAAAGGACTTACCAGAATAGCAAGAGTTGCTGCTAGCAGGAAGTTGGCAATGCTGTGTATGTATAATGTAAAGTTGGATATGGATTTTTTCCACGCAAAGATGAAAAGAAGCAGGCTTAGCAAGAGGATGCTTATATTCCACAATTCATTAATACGTAAGAGAGGATAAACAATAAGAGCTGCAAGCGTGTTCACAGTCAGAATGTAAATGCTTATCCACAGGTATGGCTTTTGTGTATGGTGTTGCATGATTTGGGCTTTTTTCTTTTTATGACGGATAAAGGAAGTTTTGGTTACAGGGATTGTACTTTTTGCTCACAAAATTTTTATCGTGTCGTCTAAATAATTGTTAATTAGTTGATTGACGAGTTTGGCCTTGACGACTCAGCATCATTTATCGTTTATTGCAACTCCTCTGGCAGGAAAAGTAAAGTCTTGATACATTCGGGTTTGATGCAGAACCATGGCCTGTCTTTGCAAAACTGCTCATATTCCTGGCCAAATTTTTTCTTTGCTTCGGGTTCTTCTACTATTTTGATCATCAGCAGGATAAAGATTATTTCCACTGGCGCAAAGAAGATCAGGAATGAAGGAGAACCCAGCAGAAACCCCCAGGCCAATGGCATGAACAAAAGTCCCAGGTGCATAGGGTGCCGCATGTATTGATAAGGCCCTTGTGTGACTAGTTTATTTGTTTCTAGCCTTCCAATGTCACCTTCCCGTCCATAACGTGCCAGTATCCGCCCTGTTACTTTACTTATACGTAATACTACCAGTAATATTGGCATGCCAATGACAAAGCTGGCTATGTGGAAAATCCATGACCGGAATAGATCTTTGAATAGCTTGCTATCCAGATACAAAGCCACACCTCCCAGTAGAAAGATCATGATAAACCATACAATCATTCGTATTTTGCCTTTCATTTCTTCTGTTTTTTGAATTTCTTTATAACAAAATTAAAAAATTTCCCGGATGTCATTAGTGATAGGTGTCACAGGGCCGAGCAATGCTGGCAAAACAACCCTCATTGAGCATCTGACGCAGGTACTTGTGCCTGAGAATAAGGTAGTTGTAGTCAAGCATGATCCGGGAGATAAAGCTACGTTTGATCAGAAAGGCAAAGATAGTTTTCGCTTTTTTCACTCAGGGGCTGATGTGGTTGTTGTCTCACCTGGGCGTACTACTTTTTTCTCGCATAGACGGTCTGATTTGAAAAGAGTTTTGCAGATCGTGGGGGATTTTGATTATTTATTTGTCGAGGGATTAAAAATCTGGAATCTGCCTCGTATTGGTGTGTTTCGTTTTTCTGTGGATGAGTCTTATTTGTCTTATATTCAGGCTATTGTGGTGGTAGAAGATTTGTTGAACCAAGCACAGCAATACAATCTCCCCACGTTTGTAAATGATGATACAGCTGGCATTTTAGAGTGGATAAATACCAATGGACTAAAGATAGATTGACCAGATGTTTAACCAATATGAACAAAGTATTTGAATTTTACACATATTTTTCCCATCTTATTACAAAATAAATCAAAAATAATTAGCTTATGTCAACATTGTATATTCTCTTAGGTGTTGTTATCCTTTTCCTGCTAATGGGGTTGAGGATAATCAATCAGTATGAACGTGGGGTCAAGCTACGTTTTGGCCGTTACATAAATACTCTCAATCCAGGGCTGCGCTGGATAATCCCGTTTGTTGACCGGCTTATAAAGGTCGATATTCGTATTCTTGCTGTGGATATACCGTCACAGGAAATTATGACAAAGGATAATGTGCCTATCCGCATAAACGGTGTTGTTTTTTACAAAGTTATTAATGCCGAGAAAGCTGTGCTTGAAGTTGAGGATTATTTTTATGCTGTGTCACAGCTGGCACAGTCATCTTTGCGTGATATGTGTGGTAAGGCTGAGCTTGATGTTATCCTTGCAGAGAGGGAAGAGATTGGTAAAAAGATTCAAGTGGAAGTGGACAGGGAGACAGATGAATGGGGTATTAAGGTCACTGATGTCAAGATCAAGGATATTGAGCTTCCTGAAAATATGAAGCGTGCAATGGCATACCAGGCTGAAGCAGAGCGTAATAGGCGGGCCCGCGTTATTTTGGCAGAGGCTGAGAAACAGGCAGCACAGAGGCTTCTTGAAGCAGGTCAGACCATTGACCGGTCTGCATCTGCGCTTAAACTTCGTCTATTCCAGACATTGAGCGAGATAGCAGCTGAAAAGAATTCAACAATTGTATTCCCATTCCCTGAGGAAATGCTGCGGTTGGTGAATAAAAAGCTTGATGATAATCAATAAATCAAGTGCAAAAGGGTTAAGTCTGGATATAAATCAGCATTTGATGACAAAAAAAGGGAGGCTGTCCGATAGGACAGCCTCCCTTTTTGTATGCTTTATCTCTTTGGCAGGAAATAACGTTCATATTTCTTCACAGACTCGACAGCTGAGTCACTATAGGCGTCTGGTCGATAAATACCATTGAGATAATCCTGGGTCTGGTTACAGTAAAACTCATTACCCGGCAGGCCACTGTTTCCAGTGGGTATAATCATCCAGCCCTTGTCCCAGTCACCAACAACGAAGATGTGACGTTGTGAAGTTCCTGCTGTTACTTTGTATCTGTTTGTAAGCTTGTAAGAATAAGGGCTGACTGTGTGGTTGCTTCCTCCCACACCATAAGGACCGCGGTTCAGTCCAAAGAGTTTGTCCAGTAATTTGACTTTACCCAGAGGATGCTCCAGTGTCAGGGTGTGTAATTTTTGATATTGCCATTTAGACACATCGTCGCCAAGCTTGCTTCTGAGTGTGTCAATAGCGTGAACAAAGGCTGTCTGTACCGCTGTTGTGTAGTCTTCTTTCTCTGGTGTGGTCACGTCATCCAGCCATGGGTTGAAATGATCATGCAGGCCGTTTTCGAACATGGTATTGGCCAGGGTTTTGACTGACAAGTATTTTTTCGTGATTTCTGGCCCAAGCTCGTCTATTATCAGGCTGCGCACAAATTGATAATAAAATTCTTCGAATATTAGCGGTGCGGCCTGATCTGCGTGCATTATGCCGTCCCAGACAACAAGTGCTTTGATGGCATCTTTGACCGTCTGATCCTTGGTTTGAATCTTTGACACTTCGAAGATAATGTCCTGAAGTGTGCGCTCTACGAGTTTTGATTTCTGGTCTGTTTGGATTTTTTTGAAGTCATCTGTAGAGAGTTTGTCCTTGCTCTCGAGAAGCTCACGGATGCGAGCATAGCGGTAGTCCTGGAAAAAGTACTGTGTGATGTAATAAGGATAATCTGGGGCTGATTTGTTATTGGCTGAAACTACAAATCCTCTTTGTGGGTTTAGTTCGTAAGGTAGCTGGTCAAAAGGCACCCATTGTTTCCAATCATAAAGGCTTGTATCACCTGGGTATGGTAAATATCCAGGTTTTAAGCGAACAGGAATTCCTGCTCCCATGTGGATACCAAAATTACCCTGGTCGTCGGCATATACAATATTCTGAGCCACGGAGCGGAAATATCTGACAGCTTTGAGATAGTCATCCCAGTTGTGTGCAAAGTCCAGGCTAAAGACTCCCATGAGTTCGTTGCTAAGAGTATCATTACCGCCCCATGCCACACTCAATACTTTGTCTTTAATGCCTTTGAAGCCAGACACAATTGGTCCGCGATGTGTGAAATAAAGTTTGCGGTAAACAGTATCTCCTTCTTTTGTAATGATTTGTGTGTTAATGATTTTCAGAGGAAGCCACTTACCGTCAACCTTATATTGTGTGGTGTCTTCATTGATTGTCTCGATATAGAAATCAGCATCATCAAGCATAACATTTGTCATGCCCCAGGCAATATGTTCATTATGTCCAGCCACTACACCAGGAGCACCAGGGATAGTCACGCCAGTAACGTTTAATTTACCTGGCACAATCAGATGTACCTGGTACCAGATACCAGGTATACCAAAGCCCAGATGCATGTCATTTGCCAGGATTGGTTTGTCATATATAGATTTTTGTGGTCCTACTGCCCAGTTGTTGCTTGCGGTAAAAGCTCTGATACCCAGATTGTTTATCTGGTCAATTACTTTACCTATGTCCATTGTAAGCTGAGCAGATCCAGGTATATGGTAATCATAAATAAATCCTGATTTGTCAAAATTAGGCAGAGCCAGGGCAAAACGGGCGCTATCGACTTTTTGCTTTATCTGCCACAGGGCAAGATCGCCTTTCCATCCAGCTGTCAGGTCCCATGCCATGAAACCAACAAGATTCAATGTGTTTTGTGGTGTCCACATCCCGGGTTTATATCCCAGGATTTTGAATTCGATAGGCAGATGCCTGGTATTGTTTATATATTGATTCACTCCATCGGAAAATGCTAGAAGATAGGTTCTTATACTGTCAGGCATGTTCTTATAAAGATAATTAGAATGTTCGGTGATACGCAGGCTTCTGAGCAGCATGTCGGTTTTGATAAAATCTTTACCAAATATTTCGGATAAACGTCCTTGTGTTGCACGACGTATCAGGTCTATGTGCCATAGTCTGTCCTGTGCCATAATATAACCCAAGGTACGGTAGAGGTCCTCCAGATTTTGTGCGTAGATATGTGGCATACCCCATTTATCCCTTTTTACGACTACCTTGTCGTGTAAGCCAGTTAGTAGAACATTAGAATTGTAATCAGGGTATGGTGCATGTTTTAAATGATTTATATACCACAACCCTCCGAGGATAATGATGAGGATTATGATAACAAGCCATTTGAAAAATTTTTTTAACATAGCCTTGATTTTAAACGTTTTTTATCTCAAATTTAAAAATATGTAAAAGGAATTCAAAAATCTTTTGATTGGAAGAACTATTTGGAGAAAGGTTTTTGTGTGGTAAAAAATTTATTTTTATTCGTTGTGAACATTTTTTGGGTATATTCGTTTAATGATTAATAAGGTAAATTTTGCATTTTTTTTGTTTTATCATTTTATCTTTGTAGCAAACACTCAAAAAGTTCTATGGACGACAAGGAATTTTTAAATACTGATTTTTTCAAGATACAGAGCAATAATGTAGCACCTAAGCGTGGTAGAGTCTTGATAGCAGATCCATTTGCGAGTGATTTTTATTTTACCCGTTCTGTGGTTCTATTGGCCGAATACCGCAAGGATCAGGGGACTATGGGCTTTATTCTTAACAAACCCATGGCCAGGGAAAATTATCCTTCTGAAATTTATGAGACCTTTGGAGAGGAAATGCTGCCCAGGGTTTATTATGGTGGGCCTGTGGCTACGACACAAATGTTTTATATACATCAGCTTCCTCCAGAGGTGCTAGAAGGTAGCGAGGAAATATTACCAGATCTTTACTGGGGTGGTAAATATTCTGACTTAGTGGATCTTATTAAGTCAGGAGCTGTACCTCTGGACAGGGTTAAGTTTTTTATTGGCTATTCTGGTTGGGCACCAGGACAACTGGAGGGTGAGATCAGCCGGAATTTCTGGGTAATTGATGATACTGATCCACAGGAGGTCCTTGGCGATACCTTAGATTTGTGGAAAAGAAAGCTGCAAAACCTTGGCCCGCGTTATGAGATATGGACACATTATCCCATTGATCCACAGTATAATTAGACGGAATATAACCTGAAAAGTTAGCCCCAGCCAGGAGTACAGTGGCTGGGGCTTTTTGTATGGGTAGAAACACCGGCAGGCTAAGCAACACACGGTTGCTCACAGGCGATTAGCCACTGGTATTTATGCTGTTTAGATTGTTGTGGTTGCCGAAGAAATGACGAATGAGCCTGGAGTCTTTTTTCTTCAGTGCACGTAGAGGCTCGGATTTTTTCAACAGGCTAGCCTTAATTATTCTGTGAAACATGCGTGTAAAGAGTCGTTGCATTGGTGAAATGCCTTTAGCCACTTTTTCGAAATAAGTCTCGATTGTGTCCTGATTGAAATTCAGAATGTCTATTAGCTCGTGACTGTCCACATAATATCCACAGTGGAAATTCTGTCGTGCAAAAGCATCGGGTGGAAAATTTAGCTTCCCAAGGCCAAAAAGCTCAAATGATCTCTCGAGAAAATCCTTGTAAATAATGCGACATTTTTCCCCACCTGCAAGGTTGAAGATGCGGCCGCCGAGTTTATCAAGATGGTTTATAGCATAAGCAAAGGCGCGGCCCGCATCTTGGGGTGTGATAATCTCAATAGGCGTGGACAAAGGCATGTGGAATAGCAGCTTGCTTATCTTGTGATTACCTATGCCAAAGACGGCGTTCAGTCTGAAAATAGTCCAAGTGAGCCGGGAGCTTGTAATGAGTTTTTCGGCAATAATTTTTGTGCGGGCATAGATGTCTCCTGGAGATTCCTGCACCGGGTCTGTGGTTTTTATCCATGGATTTTTGATGCGGTCTCCGTAGACAGCTACAGAAGAAGCATGAATGATATGTGCATTGGGTGATAAAATCTCCAGCAAGTCGACAAGATTTTTTGTACCCAGGACATTAACTTTATAAGCCAATGGTGGATAGTTGTCCGCAGCGGGTGGTATTATAGCAGCCAGATGAAGGACAATGTCCTGATCCACAGTAGCTGGGATAAGATGGTCTTTATTGGAGATATCGCCCCAGATTATGTTAACCCTATCTTTGAAGGGTTTTAGCTTTTTACGAGCGTGTGGTGTCTTGAGATCAAATACAGTTATGTCTAGGTTTTTTTGATTGATGAGGTTAAGTAATGTGTTGTAGCCAACGGTTCCCGTTGCCCCTGTCAGTAATACTCTGGTTTTCATTGATTTTGTTTTATATTTTTCATTTGAAAAATAGAAAAATTTTAACTATTAGTCTATTATTTTTAAAAGATTAAGTTTCTATGTGTAATTGGTCTAATCATTGATTATTAGTTAATTTATTAATCATACGGTTAACTATTTTGGAATTTTAACATCTTTTGTCCGATATATAAAAGATGTGATTATTAACAAGGTTTAAATAAGTTGTTTTATAGCATAAAATTTATTTTCTTTGCGTTTGCGAATTTCAGACAAGAAACTCTTAAAATAAAAAGATATGGCTCAGTTTGGTACATTGAACTTTGGTTCATTAGACACATCAGGACAGAAAAAAGAACTTGATTTGAATAATCCACAGGAGCATCATCGCCTTGTTATAGTGGGCTCGGGACCAGCGGGATATACAGCAGGCATTTATGCAGGTCGGGCGAATCTCAATCCAGTACTTTACACGGGTTTGGAAATGGGTGGTCAACTGACTACAACAACAGAAGTTGAGAACTATCCAGGCTATCCGGATGGTGTTCAGGGACCAGTAATGATGGAAGATTTCAAGCGTCAGGCCGAGAAATTTGGTACAGATGTACGTTTTGGTGAGGTAACACGTGTAGATTTTGGCCGTCGTCCTTTTATCCTGGTTATTGACGAGGAAAAGGTTATCTCGGCCGATGCTGTTATAATAGCCACAGGAGCTTCTGCTAAGTATCTTGGTCTGGAGAATGAGTTACGTTTGCGTGGTGCAGGTGTATCGGCATGTGCTACTTGTGACGGTTTCTTTTACAAGGATAAAGTCGTAGCAGTAGTAGGTGGTGGTGACACAGCCTGTGAAGAAGCTCTTTATTTGGCTGGTTTGGCAAAGAAGGTTTACATGTTAGTACGTAAGCCATATATGCGTGCTTCTAAGATTATGCAGAAGCGTGTGCTGGATCATCCAAAGATTGAGGTACTCTTTGAGCATGAGACAGTTGATGTGTTGGGTGAGAACAAGGTAGAAGGTATCCGAGTAGTACACCGTCGTGGCAAGCCTGATGAGAAGGTTTATGACATCCAGATAGATGGATTTTTCCTGGCAATAGGACACAAGCCCAATTCGGATGTGTTTAAGCCATGGATAGAGACTGACGAGGTTGGATTTATTAAGACAGAGTGCAAGTCTACACGCACTAATATAGAAGGTGTTTTTGCAGCTGGTGATGTTCAGGATCCTGTTTACCGTCAGGCAGTGACAGCAGCTGCTTCTGGTGCTATGGCAGCCAAGGATGCTGAGCGTTATTTACAGGAATTGGAGGAGAAAGAACGTGAGCAGGCACAGGCAGAGCAGAAGAATCAGTAATACCATTTCCCGAAACAAAATAGTCTAAAATCTTTTTCATTGCGAGGTTCTTTCGGTACGTTTGCAATGTAAATAAGTAGTTACATAGAATATTTTCAATCAGAATTTATCTAATACAGTCGCCTTGTGGTTTTTGATATTGATTTTTAATACGAAAGGCGGGCTCAAAGGGCCCGCCTTTCGTATTTTGTGTCTTAAATTTTTAGTCAATAGAGTCTCGCAGGTCCTCGAGCAGGTGTTTGACATTTTTTAATTTTTCTATTACACGGAGCTTGGCTTCGATATCATCTTTGTGGTGTTTGAGGAATTTGTCGACTCCATCTAGCTTTAGTCCAAGGTCTTCGACTAGATATATAATGGTTTTGAGATTTTCGATGTCTTTTTGTGAAAACATTCTGTCGCCACGGCGGCTACGTCGTGGGTTGACGTAACGTGGAAATTTTGATTCCCAGTAACGAATACGGGATGATTTAACGCCTAGCATTTGGGCAACTTCGCTAATGGAGTAATATTTTTTTCCCATAGCCATTATTCAATAGAGTTTTTGACGTTTAAGTAAATATGTGATTAGCACCTCACTAAAGTCCTGGTTTATGTCAGCTGTGACAAAATCTATATTAAGCTGAGCGATACGGGAACGAAGCTCATTAAAGTATTGATTAACCTTCTGTTGATAAGTCTGGCGTATTCCAAGAGGGTTAATTTTTATGCTTTGCCTAGTTTCTATATCAACAAATTTATAAGGTCTGTTGTCAAATTCAAAATTTATTTCCAGATTTTGGTCAATAACGTTGAATATAATGACTTCGTGTTTATTATAACGAAGATGTTGCAAAGCATTGATAAGATCGGCCATATTGTCATCTATCAGTAAATCAGAGAAAATAATGATCAAGGAACGTTTGGGCAGGCGCTCGGCAATTGTATGCAGGGAATGGATGAGATTAGTCTCTCTGGGACCAAAGTTTTTATAGGATTCAAGTATTTTCTGTAATTCGCCAATGAGGAAATTGAAGTGTGCATCATTGAGTTTTGCTTCTGAGAAGAAGTCAATTTTGTCAGAGAAAGTTATCAGGCCGTTTGCATCACGCTGTTTGCGGAATAAGTACATCAGAGCAGCACTTGTGTAAATAGCAAATTCTAGTTTATTAGCTCGGTCTTTGCTCAGGGGGAATAGCATAGATGAGGAAGTGTCCAGCACAACAAAATTTCGCAGGTTTGTTTCCTGCTCAAATTTTTTAACAAACAATTTTTCTGTGCGTGCATATAATTTCCAGTCAATAAATCGAATGGATTCACCAGAGTTATAAGGTCTATGTTCGGAGAATTCTACAGAGAATCCATGATAAGGACTTTTGTGCAGGCCAGTGATAAAACCTTCTACAATGGCCCTGGCAATAAAGTCCAGGGCCAGTATAGATCTAAGGTCCTGTATTTCTTTAAGATTACGCATTAAAGATGCTTTTCTATCACTTCGACAATGGCTCTTTTGGGAACAGCCCCAACGATTTTGTCCACAAGCTCTCCATCTTTGATAAACAGTATTGTGGGGATGTTCAGCACGCCGTATTTTTGAGGGATTTCTGGGTTTTCATCGACATTAACTTTAGCGATAACTGCCTTGCCTTCATAATCATTAGCCAGCTCTTTGAAAATAGGGTCAAGCAAGCGACAAGGCCCGCACCATATAGCCCAAAGGTCCAGAACAGCTAATTTTTCAGAATTGAGTACTTCTTGCTGAAAGTTTGCGTCGGTTATTTCCAATGGTTTAGCCATAAAACTTAGTTTTAGATTTTAGACAAAAATAAAATTTTCATTTTAATTACTACGATTTATTAATTTTGAAAATTGTTTGATATGTGATTTCTTTGTCAGACCTAAAAAAATTATAGGAGCATGGCACAACTAATAGCAACGACAGATTTAGAAAGTATCAAATTACTTTGCCGTCAGGGCTCTATAGAGAAATCTTATGCAGAAAAATATGAGTTTTTGAAAAAGTATTTCCAGCCCGAAACATATAAGCTTTTTGCAAGGCCAGAATTTAGATCCAACAAAAAGGTGAACTGGTACACAGAGCTAGAAGGCAAGATTTATCCTTTTTCCAAGGCTGATGAGGTTATTGATAGTTTTATGAATTTCATTGAAAACCAGATAACTAATCTTTATACATTAGCAATAAATTCTGTTCAGGATCTGGAAGAGAAAAAACACATTATCAGTGAGCTTGATCGTTTGCTAACAATACAGAATATTGATGACGTTTATCTGGTCATTTCAGATGATAACACGCGTTCTTTGTGTATTACAAATTGGTGCCAGGATGAGAAAAAACAGGTCAATCCTATAGCAGGGCTGTTTAATCCAAAGGCTGTTAACGTAATACTTACAATCAAACGAGGGATAGAGCCTGTAGCTGATTATGAGATATGGATTAGCATAGGAGATGAGGAGTTTAAATATGTAACCAATGAGCATGGACGTATAGAGCTACCTAATCTTGAGCTGCTTTCACAATTTACGGTTATCCAGAAGTCTGAAGGTAAAATCATAAAGAAGCAGACGTTTGTAGTTGATAGACAGATGTTTGAGTTCTCTCTTAGATCTGAGAGAGGTGCAAAGGTACAGATTAAGGCTATTGACCGACAGGATCAGCCATTGGCAAATATTAAACTTGAGGTCGAGGTTAATGGTAAGAAAGAAGAGTTTTCTACAGATAATCAAGGAGTCATTGTATTGGGAGAGGTGGACTATGGCAGTCAAATAACAGTAGAACAAAAAATTTCAGAGGCCAGAAAAATAACCAAGACCTTTGTCTTTGACAAAGGCACTCCTTTACCATTGATTTTCAAGGGAGACAAAAGTATAGGCAGTTATCTAGTAATCAAGGTATTGGATTCTAATAATCAACCTTTTGCCAATGCAGAGATAGAGATATTGTTGGGTGAGAGAAAAATCATAAAGACCACAAACAAAGAAGGTATTATGGTGATAAGTGACCTGGTGCCCACAGAGAAACTTGTTGTAAGGCATCTTGTTAATGGGCGTCCTGTCTCGCAAAGAACAATAGAATACAATAAGGATGAGTCAGAGATTATTTTCCGTTCGCACGTAGCCCAGAGAATACTGAAGAATGTTTCTATAAGGCTTATGGAGTCTAAGGAGTATCCGATAATGAACCTATCAGTAAAACTGGTAACAGATTCTGATTGGCAATTTAGCGTAACAGACCAGCGAGGATATGCTCTTTTCGAAGATGTTGATTGCAATGCTAATCCACGTATAGAATTTACTTTTCGTCGAAAAACATATACTTTCCCGATTGAGTGCAAAGAACAAACAAATTTTGAATTCACACTGTCTGGGAAGAAAAAAGTTGTTGTCAAAAAGACTTTATGGTATTTAATCATCCTAGGAGTTATTATCATTCTTGGGGCTATAGGTGCATTGCTACTCAAGACACGTTCTGCTACTAAGGCCAAGGAGGAGACCAGTGCTTTGCTGGATACTATTCAGCAACAGCTTGTGGAGAAGAAATTTGAGCCATATCATTCCAGGGTCTATGTTCTTAATGCTCATGATCGTTTTCCTGTGGAGGATGTGACAGTTTATTTGCTTACAGACTCTTTGCAGCATGAGTTACGTTATGATTCGGGTTATTTTGTTGTGGATGTACATAGTGACAAGCAAATGGATTTTGAGCTCTATATAGGAAAGAAAGACACGGTTCGTAAGAGTTTTGTTCCACGTGAAAGTGATACGATCTGGGTAAAAAAGTCAGATTTGAAGATAGCCCATGATACAACTTGTGGTATAAGTCTTTATCAGAGGGGAGTGCATACGTATATTCAGACATTCCGTTTCCCAAGCAAGAGGGAGCGGGTGCATTTTCGTTTCCGCAAGATGTTTCATTCTGATCTTGTTCGTGTGTATGTAGGACCCAAGGAGAAAATAAGTCCAGAGCGCCTGGTCTATCAGATGAAAGTTTTTTCAGATACTGCCAGGTTTATAATAAATTTGCCATATCCAGATAGTTTGATTACTTTTGAGATTGAGGCAGGTGAGCCTAATTTTCCTGCCTGGACACTTTCAGTCCCTTGTAAATAAATTTGTTAGTTTATGAATTATCGCCTGGAGCTAAAGAAAATACGTGCCTTTGCTTTTGATGTGGATGGCGTATTTTCGCGTTATATGTTGGTAGGTGATGATGGCAAGTTGCTCAGGTTTATGAATCCCAAAGATGGGCTGGCAGTTAAGATTGCCCTGGAAGAAGGCTACCGGGTTGCCATTATTACAGGTGGTGTGGATGAATCAGTAAGGATACGTTTTACCAATTTGGGAGTTGAGGATATTTATATGGGCACGCGGCAGAAAAAGCTATATTATTTTGAGCAGTTTATGCAAAAATATTCACTTTTGCCTGAGCAAGTATTATACATGGGTGATGATTTGCCTGATTATTATGTAATGCAGGCAGCTGGATTCTCTGCATGTCCTATTGATGCAGCACCAGAGATTAAGCAGGTAGCAGATTATATTTGTGATAGACCATCGGGTGAGGGGTGTGTCCGGGAAGTTATAGAGCAGGTGCTCAAGGTACAGAATAAGTGGGAAAACTTTTTTAACCGCCTTCAAGAGCAATATGAAAAGATGAAAGATTGATGGGGTATATTCCTACATACGAGGAGGTTCGGCTTTTTGTAGAGACTGTGCGTAGTATTTCTGATTATGATTTTTCAAATTATTCGATAAAATCTTTCACACGCCGATTGGAGAAGATAATTTCTGATTATCATTTTCATAATGTCAAGGAACTGATTGTTAAGATTGTTTCTGATCGCCTGTTTTTGGAAAAGGTGGTCAAAGAGATAACTGTTAATACAACTGAGTTTTTCCGTGATCCTGATGTGTGGGTTAGGCTCAAAGAGTTGATTTCAGAATATTTATATGATAAGCCCAAGATTGTTATATGGTCAAGTGGATGCTCTACAGGTCAGGAGGTTTATTCTATGCTTTTTTTAATGGATATAATGGGTTTGCTGGATAAAGTGGAGATTTATGGATCTGATTTGAATAATGATGTAGTAGAGGTTGCACGAAAGGGCCAGTACCGTGTCAAAGATGTGATGGAGTACAAAGAAAATTTTGAAACAGTTTTTGCCAGATTCTCGTATAAATCCAAAATAGAAGATTTTTTCGACGAGGATCCTAAGACTTCAAGGTTTATTGTCAAGGAAAAATATCGCAAAATACCTTATTTTACGACACAGGATCTGACAAAGCAGGTTAACATTTTTGGTAAGCATTTTGACATTATAATGTGTCGTAATGTGCTGATTTATTTTGAGCCTGATTTGCAAAACAAGCTTTTTAAGTTTTTTTATGATGAACTCACAGATTATGGCTTTCTGGTATTGGGTAAACATGAGAGTATTTTGGGAGAGATGAGCATGAGATTCAAGCGAGAGGATTCAATTTATATTAAAAAACCTATAAATCGAGTTTACTGGTAGTCATTTTTATAAAAAGGCTATATTTTTGTCTATTCAATTAAATTATTTAGAGTTATGATGCCAATTTATATAATCGGACATAAAGTTTTGCGTCAGACAGGCGCTGATATAGACAAGGATTATCCAGACCTTCAGGGTTTGATAGAGAGAATGTTTGAGACAATGTATGAGTCTGATGGTGTAGGACTTGCTGCACAGCAGGTTGGTATCCCGATAAAACTATTTGTCATTGATGCCACTCCTTATGCTGATGAATTTCCTGAGGCTGAGGATTTTAAACGTGTTTTTATCAATGCTAAAATCGTGGAATATCTGGGCGATGATACTGTGCTCAACGAGGGTTGCTTGAGTATACCTGGTGTGAGAGAAGATGTTGTCCGCAAAGACAAAGTACACATTCAATATTATGATCAAAATTTTGAGTATCATGACGAAATAATCGAAGGCCTGCCAGCAAGAGTATTACAGCATGAATATGACCACACTTATGGAATACTTTTTACAGACCGCCTTTCTCAGTTGCGCAAGACAATGCTCCGTAACCGTCTGCGTGCAGTAGCCCGTGGTAAGTTTAGAGCTTCTTATCCTGTACGCCTGGGAGATAAAAATACTGTGGATCGTTATATTTTCCCACAGGTGCCAGTCGCTAAATAATTGCTTATGAAAAAGAAAATCAAGCCTTTTGACCTGACACCTATTTCGGCCAATGCTATTGCTGAAGTTACACTAAAGTTTTTGACAAACTTCGCCAGGTTCAAGAGGATTAATGAACTTTATAAAACACACCGGCATAAAGCTGCCATTGAGTTTGTTGATGCTATATTGCAGGAATTAAATCTCACTGCACAGGTTGACCCCAAGGAAATAAAAAACATCCCTGGCCAGGGTAGCTTTATAGTAGTATCTAATTTCCCGCTGGGTGGTGTGGAAGCATTCCTATTATATAAAATTATCTCACAGGTCAGGCCAGATATCAAGCTGGTAATTGCTCGTAAATACCATGAGATAGAGCCTATTAATGAGATTTCTTTACCTCTACCTGATACAAAGGCCAGTTTTTCTACAATTAGTTATTTGAAGAGAATTTATGATCACCTGAGCCAGGGAGGTGGTATAATCGTATTTCCTGCCCTTAATCCGGCTAAGTATAATCCAAAGAAAAACTTAGTCATTGACCCACAATGGGATGTGGATATTATTCGCTTGATAAAAATTAGTAAAGTACCTGTTATCCCGGTTTTTGTAAATAACCAGAATAGTTTAATCTTTCATGTGCTGGGCATTATTCATCCTGTTTTTCAGGCTTTGCGTCTGGAAAAAGAAGTAGGTAAAAAGTCTAATTCTCAGATCCCTATCCGGATTGGCAAGCCTATTCCACCTTCTACATTGGAGAAATATGACTCACAGACAGCCAGCCGTTTTCTGCGTGCAAAGACTTTTGCCTTGGGTGCTGGCCTGGAGCTATCCCTGTTTGATTTTATCCACAAACGTCATACACAGCCAAAGCAGGACTTTGAACCAATTGCAGATCCTATTGATCCCAAACTTATAGAGAAGGAAATAGCTGCGGCCAAAGAAGATTATCTTCAATTTACTGTCAATGAAATGGCTGTGCTTGTAGCTCCCACTTATGTTATTCCCGACGTGGTAACAGAGCTGGGACGCCTGAGGGAGATAACTTTTCGTCAAATTGATGAAGGTTCTGGTAAGAGCCTGGACCTGGACGAGTTTGACCTGTATTATCATCACCTTATTATCTGGGATAATAAGAACAAGAAAATAGTGGGAGCATACCGTATCGGTAAGGGTGATGAGATACTTGACCGTTTTGGTGTCAGTGGGTTTTATACTTCGACATTGTTTAAATTCAAGCCAGGCTTTGAACCTATATTGAGGCGAGGCCTGGAGCTTGGCCGTTCTTTTATTGTGCCAGAATATCAGCGTAAGCCATTGTCTCTATTTTTGTTATGGAAAGGAATCTTATATTTTTTGTTGAATAATTCTGAGTATCAGTATCTTATTGGTCCTGTGACCATGAGTGTTAAGTTTTCTGAATTATCCAAGACCTTGATAGTTAGGTTCTTTCAGAAGTATTATTCAAACCCTGAGCTAGCGAAGTTCGTTAAGCCACGAATGCCTTATAAGTCTAAGATTAAATCAGTAGATGTAGATATATTGCTAAATGAGGTAGGAAATAATATTAATAAGCTGGATAATATTATCAAAGAGATAGAAAATGGAATGAGGCTCCCTGTTCTTTATAAAAAATACATAAGTCTGGGAGCTAAAGTCCTGGCCTTTAATGTGGACCCTGATTTTAATTATTGTGTCGATGGTCTCATGGTACTTGATTTGTATGATGTGCCAATAGATGTAG
>JALVRO010000134.1 GCA_027031265.1 Bacteroidales bacterium
TGTCAAATTCCCCCTTCAGCTCTGTGAAGTCCTGTGCTTCCTTGGTGCAGCCAGATGTGTTATCCTTCGGATAAAAATAAACCACAACCCATTTACCACGAAAATCCTTGAGACATACCTCATTACCATTTGTATCAGGCAAGCAGAATTCAGGTGCTTTCTGTCCTATCTCCAACATAGCTATTTAATTTTTAGTTTATCCAAAATTAGAAAAATTCTAAATTTTATTTTCTTTACACAGAAAATTTTAATGATAACTTTGTCGACAACGGTCATCAGGCTATTTCAAAATAAAAAGTTTTATTCATAACAATAGGTGGGGAATTAGCTTTATTTCAAAAATAAAAATCGATGATTGGAACGCTCGTAAATACAGGTACAGTAATTCTGGGCAGTGCAATAGGATTGCTTGTTAATAACCGCTTGCCAGAGAAATACACAAAAATCGTCTTCAATGCCCTGGGTGTGTTTACACTATACCTTGGCTTCAAAATGGCACTTGAAGGGAAGCAGCTACTCTATATCATATTTAGCCTCATACTTGGTGCCCTAACAGGAGAGGCACTGCGTCTGGAGGAGCGAACCAACAGGCTTTCGGAGAGACTAAAGACCAGACTGAAAATAAAAAACCAGCTTTTCACCGAGGGGCTGATCACTGCTTTTCTTATGTTCTGCATGGGGTCCATGACAATATTGGGCGCTATGGAGGAAGGTTTTGGTAATCCGCCAAATCTTTTGCTGACCAAGTCTGTAATGGATGGGTTCTCGTCAATAGCTCTCTCTTCGGCAATGGGTCTGGGAGTAATGTTCTCATCTATTCCACTCCTGCTATATCAAGGTGGACTTACCTTACTTGCAGCCCAGCTCAAGGAAGTTCTAACGCCAGAGGTAATTGCCGAACTCACAGCTACAGGAGGCATCTTGCTAATCGCTCTGGGCATAAATATCCTGGAGATTAAGAAAATAAAAGTCCTCAACCTCACCCCTGCCCTTGTCTACATCGTACTGTTTATGCTTGTCTTTGGCGGGTAATCACTTACTTCGAAGACTTTGATAAAGTGATTCGATGTTTTGTGCTAGCTTGGCGTCTTTATCTTCGCCAGCTTTCGACAAAGCACGGCGTGCTTTGTCGAGATATTTTTTGGCCAGGTCTGACTTTTTTAGATGTGAATAAATACGTGCTATTTGATAATAATTTCTGGCTAAGATAACACTATCCCTGGGGAGTACTTTTTTGCGCAAATCCATGGATTGCATCGCATATTCCAGGGCTTTGTTATATTCATGTGTTTTCATAAAGACTTTGGCCAGATCACAGTATGATTGTGCCAGGTCAAGGATTTTTTCCTGGTTCATTTGCTCCTTAACCACACGGGTATAATATTCGCGTGCCTTGTCCAGATTACCCAGCATCTTGCTAATATAACCGAGCTTATTAAACAGGTCTCCCAGCTCTTTTTGTTTTGCCGATAGATGCTTCCTGCGGATCTCCATAGCTTGTGTGAGATATTTCTCTGCCTTTTTCCAGTGCCCCTTGTCAATATAGTAGTTAGCCAGCTTTTCGTAAAGCATGGCTACCAGATCATACCGCTTTAGCTGGATGGCTATCCTGGAGGCTTTATTTATCCACTCAGTAGCATAAGTTGCCTTGCCCTCGCTTATGTAATAGTCTATGAGTGTGGTCAGT
>JALVRO010000135.1 GCA_027031265.1 Bacteroidales bacterium
TTGAAACAGCATGCCCATTTTTTTTCTGACTTCGTATAACTTGCGGGTTCTCATGGAAGGAATGTTTTCACCATGAAAATGAATAGTCCCCTGCTGGGGCTTGATCTGTCCACCAATCAGTTTCAATAAGGTTGTTTTACCGGTACCACTGGGCCCCATAATGGCTGTAATTTTCCCTCTGGGAATATCAATATCCACGCCTGTAAAAATTTTGGAAGATCCACGGGCAAAATGCAGTCCTCGAATTTTGACCAGATTGTCTTCATTGTCCGGCATATAAATATAAAATCCGTAATTTTATGGCTAAAAGTTATATGGTCTGTTAAGTGTGCTTGCTGTACTGTACAGGATAAACAGCGAAAGATTATAGCATAAACCAGCTTAAATTCGCTATATGATAAGTTTTTATTACAGTTTTAGATCAGGTTATTTTACAAATTACTGTGTAGGTTTGAACCTACACTCATTTAATTCAAATTCTGACAAATAGTAAATTGTTCTTCTTACAAAACTTTATTTTTTTATCGATATAATTTTCTCAACAGGTTAATTAACAACCTGTAAATTTTAACCTAAACTCATTTATTTAAGGATAAGACAATGAAAAAAATAATATATGGATTTAATCTGATGGCTTTAATCTTTACCTTAGCCTTTTCATCTGCTGTGTCAGCTCAGGCAGTTAATATCAATACGGCAGATGCACAGACCATTGCAGACAGTCTTAAAGGCATTGGTTTGAGTAAGGCTCAGGCCATTGTCGCCTGGCGTGAGACCAACGGGAAATTTACAGACCTTGAAACCCTGCAGGAGGTAAAGGGCATTGGTGCTAAAACATTAGAAAAGAATAAAGAGGATATTCAATTTTAATTTTTTCAGGAGCGTTATCTTTGCAGGGATGCAACTTCTAATTTTAACTATTTTACAAGGACGAAATATGTTTTTTCCCAATACAATTCAGCATACCTATCAGGTAAAAGAATTAACACTGGAACAGGTTTTCCAACAGGTGCATTTACAAAAAAGAAAGAAAAACCGATTGAAGAAAAAGATTTATAAAATGATCTCAGGAAAACAGGCATTTACAGATAAAGTGCATAAGGCATAATATTTATCTTATAGCTGAAACTCAACCCTTTTCGTCTTTCTATTAAAACCAGAAGGCAAAAGGGTTTCTTTATTTAGGACAACCACAGAGCCGGATCATACTTTGTTTAAAATATGTTCAACATGAAATTTATACCCTCTAAGTATCCATTGATCGTGCTTCTTAATGAAGTTTCGGCAGCAGGGATGCTGCCGAAAAGCCTCCATGGACGGATTTACGGCGTCTTCAGCAAGGAGTACGGTCAATGGATACGGTATTTGCGTCTAAATGAGGATCATTAAAAGTATGCTCCCGCCCTGAGGACAGCCATAATTTGCCATATTATCAGGAGGCCAGAACTTAACATAATCTTAGAAAAAATAGGTACATTAATAAAAGAGAACTTGCTAAACAAACTCCCTAAGTCTATGATATTTAAAAATGAAAATATCCAGTCTGAAAAATATTTTAAAAACACTTAATAACAATAAGATCCGATATCTGATTGTGGGAGGTGTTGCAGTTAATATCCACGGTTATCAACGAATGACACATGATTTAGATCTTGT
>JALVRO010000136.1 GCA_027031265.1 Bacteroidales bacterium
TGCAATCAAATGTGGTAGGCTGGATGATAAAATTCAAGCAACCATTCTTTTCAAAAGATATACGAACAGATTCCCGATTTAAAGATAAAACATTGAAAAAAACCACAATTGCTTCTGTTGCCTCCACACCTATTAGATATCGTGACTCCGTACTCGGATTCTTATTGCTATTAAAATTAGAAAAAACGAATTATTTTTCAGATTCTGACGTACATTTTTTAGTTAAATTTTCTTCCATTATTGCGCCTTATTTGAATGATGCCAGCAAAGTAGAAAAATATTTTTCCTGTTATATCACAAAAGACATTTTATTGAATAAATATCAATCTTTGGGATTGTATGGTAAAAGTAAAGCATTTGTTGAACTACTAAAATCCATCGAAGCAGCCGCCAGATGTGATGTACGCGTATTGTTAGAAGGTGAAAGTGGTACCGGAAAGGAATTAATTGCCAAAGCTATTCATCAGATGAGCAACCGGGCTTCAGGGCCTTTTGTAGTGGTGGATTGCGGAGCAATTCCTACTTATTTATTAGAAAGCGAATTATTTGGACATGCAAAAGGTGCATTCACCGGAGCAAATACTGATCGTAATGGACTGGTGGCAGAAGCTAATGGCGGGACGCTCTTTTTGGATGAAATCAATAATTTGGATATGAATTTGCAATCCAAGTTTCTTCGCCTTTTGCAGGAGGGCGAAATTCGTCCTGTAGGCCGTAATCAGACGCAAAAAGTTGACGTGCGCATTATTGCCGCCTCAAGTGTTTCATTGGCAAATTTAATGAATGAGCACAAGTTCCGTGAAGACCTTTTCTACCGCTTGCATGTCTATCCTATAAAGATTCCAAATCTCGAAGACCGCAAAGAAGATATCCCTTATATTGCTAATCATTTTCTAAAAATGTACGGACAGAAACAGAACAAAAAAGTAGAACGATTCGAACGCAGATTACTTGATTTTATGAAACATCTTTCATGGCCCGGAAACATCCGTGAACTGGAAAATTTTGTTGAACGCATGGTAACTTTAGCTCCGGCTGACAGGGAAGAAATCAAAACCGACTTACTTCCTCGAGAATATCTCGATCAGTTAAAAAAAGTCGGTCAAATTAAACAAACCAATTATTTACAAAAATCCTTACAGGAGCACTTGAACGAACTAGAAGAAAAAATTTTGCGTCAGGTTCTGGAACAATTTAATTGGAATCTGACTCAGACAGCACGGGCTTTAAATATCTCAAAAAGCAACATCCGTTACCGCATGCAAAAACTGAACATTAAAAAGCAGCTAAATTAAATAAGTTCCAATTTTAGCCCTCATAACTTAGGTAAAAACAATCTTGCACCTAATTAGCGCCAATTTTGGTCCATTTCAATTTTACAAATATAATTTTCGGGCAAATCCAAAGTTTATGTTAACTTATTGCGTTTAAAGCACTTACAAAATTTTTCTCCCGATTATTTTTCAATTGGCATGGTGTTTGACCTCTTAGCGTTGAAATTCAATTTGTTCCAATAAAATTAGGAGGCCATCATGCTTTTCAAATCATTTTTTATTTCGGTTTTATTTATTTTGTTGATATCCTGTCAACAAAGCTCCACACCTCTTGACTCCAACCATTACACAGATTCTTTTGGTAAATTATCAAG
>JALVRO010000137.1 GCA_027031265.1 Bacteroidales bacterium
GAGGATTAACAAGCTCTGACTTTGTGTAATAACGGTCTACATATTGCTCATCGCCATTAATATTGACAAACTCCTGTGGATCGTCTGTTGTGGCAAACTCTTTTTTAAGTTCATTAATCCTGTCCAGGATACGAACACTATCCTCATGACTTGGCACAACATTGAACACCACATACAAAATCTGACGTGTCTCGACTGACTGATAGAAGTGGTCTTTGTACTCTTCGTAATAGTCTTTGATGTCTGACTTTGTTATCTCTATCAAGCTATCAGATACTTTCTGGTATGGATAATAAGCAATATCCAGGTCAAAAATCTTTGAACGTTCAAAATAATTCTCTCTTGCATCATTAGTGGTGGCAAACATAGCCTTTGACAGAAGGTTAGCATACTTTTCACTCAGACGCTGAATCTTCAGATTTTTCTCAATATAGATCCAGAATTTCTTTAACTTGGGATCACGATCAAGATTCATTAATACCTGACGTGCAAAATTACGGTCAAACTGTCCAGTCTGTGGGTTAACAAAGATCTGCATTACAATAGGTGCAGGATGATCACCCAGAACCATGTCATAAAGCTCATCCGGTGTAATGACCAAACCATCTTCATCTGCTAATTGTTCAAGTAATTTACTTAGAATCAGCTGCTCCCATACCTGTGTACGGATACTTATCATTGTCTGGTCATCCACACCCTGCTGGCCCCGCATAGTCTTGTAGTAGTCCACAGCCTCATCAACAGCTTTCTCATAATCCTGATACATAATAGGCTTGCCATTAACCTCTGCAATATAAAAACGCTTTTGACCCCACAAAGCACGGCCAGAACGCAACATATCACCGAGGATGAACAGAAGCAATGCTAAACCTATGATTATAGCGACTAGTTTACCTTTGTCACGGAGTTTTTGTAGTGTAGCCATTTTTTTGATAATTTAAAAATTTCTAAGTCTGGTTGTTAATTAGTAACTGTAACGTGGCTCATCAGATACTGTCAGCTTTTTGCGTCCCTTTTTACGACGACGTGAGAGGACTCTACGTCCATTCTTCGAACTCATCCTTGCTCTGAAACCATGTGTACGACGACGTCTCGTTGTCGATGGCTGGTATGTTCTCTTCATTGTCTTATTATTTTTTTAGTTTGTTACATTTTTTTTGTCAATAACGGCAAGCAAAAATAGAATTTTTTATATTTTTCTCAAAAAGTATTTCTACAAAACTTTATTAAACAATACTATAATGAGCAAAAAAGAGAAAACAATACTCTTTAGCGATGAGGGCTTTGAGAATCTGATGCAAAATAGAATATATAAAGTCTTACTAATTTGTAGTACCTATGATGCTTTTATTCTCGAAGAAGATGGCCGCATAGATGAGCAAATCTTCAATGAATATGTAGAGCTAAACCTCCGTTATCCACCACATTTTATTCAGGTCTCCTCGGGTAAAAAAGCTCTCAAAGTACTCATGGAGCAGGATATTGATCTGGTTATCAATATGCTAAGTATTGTGGATATGGATCCTCTGGAATTGAATAAAACCATAAAAAAATATTATCCTAACATACCCATAGTTCTACTCACCCCTTTCTCCCGTGAGGTAAACATACGCCTGCAGGACAGAAAAGTAAAATACTTTGATTACTTCTTTAGCTGGCTGGGCAACAGCGAGTTATTACTGGCTATAATAAAAATAATGGAGGATAGGATAAACGTAGATTTTGACACACGCCTGGGCGTACAGGTTATACTTCTTGTCGAGGATTCAGTGCGCTTTTATTCAAGCTACCTACCTGTATTATACAAACTTATTTTCGAGCAAGCCGAAAAATTCTCCTCAGAGGCTCTCAACGAACACCAGCGCACTATCCGCAAAAGAGCACGCCCAAAAATACTCCTGGCTAGAAACTACGAAGAAGCCATTAACTACTATGAAAAATTCAAAGACAATATGCTAGGCATTATCAGTGATGTGAGCTTCCCTAAGCAAGGTATACATGAAGAAAGGGCTGGCATTGATCTGACAAAAAAAATCCTTGCCGAAAAACCATTCATGCCTATATTGCTGCAATCTTCTAATGAAAAGTTCCGTCCTATAGCACAGGAAATTGGTGTTGATTTTATAAATAAGCAATCCAAGAAACTGCTTCATGAATTAAAAAAATTCGTGCGCAAAGAATTTGCTTTTGGTGACTTTGTGTTCTTTGATCCACAGACTAACCAAGAAGTTATACGCATACCTGACCTGAAGACCCTGCAGGAAAAAATTTACCACATACCCGACAATGCACTTCAACATCATTTGCGCAGGCATGGCCTGTCCAGATGGCTTAAAGCAAGAGCCCTATTTGCACTGGGAGAATTTCTCAGTCGCTTTACAGTCGAAGAATTCAAAGACCTTAACGAAATACGTGACTTTATCTACAACACTATCGACGAATTCCGTGAATCAAAAAGTCGGGGCGTTATAGCAAAAATGGACCTGGATAAATACGATCGTTATGTGCCATTTGCCCGCATTGGCAAAGGCTCTATGGGCGGCAAAGCCCGGGGTCTGGCTTTCCTTAACCTTGTGGTAAAACGTAACCCAGAGTTGAATTCCTTTGACAATATAAAAGTTACTGTGCCTCGTACTGTTGTCCTAACCACAGAGGCTTTCACAAAATTCATGGAGATGAACAATCTCTATGAACTTGCACTCTCTGATGTGTCAGATAATGAAATTCTGCAAGCATTCAGCCAGGCAAGATTCCCCGAGCAATTCATCCCATACATACTCAAGTTTATAGAAACATCTGGCAAACCAATAGCTGTCAGATCCTCAAGCCTACTGGAAGACTCTTATTACCAACCTTTTGCTGGGGTTTACTCCACATATATGGTTCCCAATACACAGGGCGACAAATCACAAACACTGGACTCAATTATCAAGGCAATTAAATGTGTTTATGCCTCTGTTTATTTCCGTGAGAGCAAAGCATATATGCAAGCAACGCAAAATGTGATTGACGAAGAACAAATGGGTATTGTGCTTCAAGAAATCATTGGCCAGAAACACGAACAATATTTCTACCCCCTTATCTCTGGTGTGGCCCGCAGTATTAACTACTATCCTGTGGGTGACGAAAAACCCGAAGAGGGTATTGTTAATCTAGCATTTGGACTGGGTAAACAAATAGTGGAAGGCGAAATGAGCCTGCGTTTTTCTCCAGCCCATCCCGAAAAAATCCTCCAACTAAATGATCCAAAATCAGCATTGCGACTTACACAAAAGACTTTTTATGCCATAAACCTGGAAAAAAAATGTTTCGAGCCTACTGCCGATGATACTGTCACACTCAAAAAACTCCGGATAGCAGAGGCTAAAAAACATGGTACACTCCGTCATGTAGCTTCCATTTATGACTTTGAGAATGATATACTTCAAGATGGTGCACACTATGAAGGAAAACCTGTAATAACCTTTGCTAACTTCCTTAAATACAAGATTTATCCTTTGGCAGAAATTATCCAAAAAGTACTTCAGGTCGGTGTGGATGAAATGAACCTGCCTGTGGAGATAGAGTTTGCAGCTGACTTTGACGACAAGAATCCCAATAAACTGATTTTCTCCTTATTACAGATTCGCCCCACTGTAGATCCTAATCAATCATTAGACGAAGACCTGAGCAAAGTAGAACTCGACAAACTTATTATTTACTCCAGCTCTGCCCTGGGCCATGGTGTTATAAAAAACCTACACGACTTAATATATATAAAACCTCAAAACTTTGACCCTGCCAGGAATCCACAGCTTGCAGAACAGATCAGTAAAATAAACCAACAGATGTTAACACAAGGACGTAATTATATCCTCATTGGGCCAGGACGCTGGGGCTCGCGTGATCCATGGCTGGGCATACCTGTTAAATGGGCAGACATATCAGCAGCCAGGGTAATTGTAGAGGCTGGTCTACAAAATTATCAAATAGAACCAAGTCAGGGCACACACTTTTTCCACAATATCACTGCTTTCAAGGTTGGTTATTTCACTGTTAATGACTTTCGAGGTGATGGCTATTATGATATTAAGTTTCTGAGCAAGCTGCCAGCTTATTATGAAGATACTTATCTGAAACATATTAGACAGGACAAACCATTTGTGGTCAAGATTGATGGCAAAAAACGTATTGGCGTTATTTACAAACCTCAAGTGCCAGATACATAAACTAAATTTCATGTTCAATGATTTGTTTTTTACATTTGCACTTCGCAGAAAATTACTTTTACCATGGCAGAAGACTATCTTTCACAATTAAATAATGCACAGCGTCAAGCTGTAGAATATATAGACGGACCTTCGCTCGTCATTGCAGGTGCTGGATCTGGAAAAACACGCGTGCTTACATACAAAGTAGTGCATCTACTCAATAGTGGCTACCGGCCTCAGCAGATTATGGTACTAACCTTCACGAACAAGGCTGCTAATGAGATGAGGGAACGTATCGAAAAAATGATCGCAACTTCCAAGGCTGCACTGCTGTGGATGGGTACATTTCATTCTATCTTTGCACGTATCCTGCGACTGGAAGCCAGCCGCCTGGGTTATCAGTCAAACTTCATAATATATGATACAATTGATAGCCGGAATGTTATCAAACAAATAGTGCGTGAGCTTGAGCTTGATCCCAAGACCTACCAGCCAAACCTTGTCCATTCACGTATCTCACGTGCCAAGAACAACCTCATTACCCCTGATTATTACGTCAAGCGCAAGGAATTAATGGAGCATGACCGGCAGCAGAGAATACCTATGTTTGCCGAAATATTCAAAATGTATCAAAACCGCCTCAAGCAGGCTGGCGCAATGGACTTTGATGATCTGTTACTTAATACAAACATTCTTTTCCGTGACCATCAGCAGGTATTAGATCGCTACAGACAGACTTTCCGCTTCATTCTGGTAGATGAGTACCAGGACACAAACTTTGCCCAATACTTGATTATTAAGAAACTAGCAGAAAAGCACCGCCATATCTGTGTGGTAGGCGATGATGCACAGAGTATTTATGCATTCCGTGGGGCAAGAATTGAGAATATTTTCAGCTTCCAGAAAGATTTCCCGGAATTTAAGCTGTTTAAACTCGAGCAAAATTACCGCTCAACGCAGAAGATAGTCAATGCTGCCAATAGCGTCATTGCCAGAAACGAGCGTCAGATCCCAAAAAAGATTTTTTCCACAGCTGAGCAAGGCAATGACCTGGTTGTGGCCAGTCATCCTACTGATTATGAAGAAGGACGATGGGTGGCACAAGAGATTAAAAAGATT
>JALVRO010000138.1 GCA_027031265.1 Bacteroidales bacterium
AAAAAACGGCTGCCTTGAGGCAGCCGTCAGTACCGGGGATGGGGGTCGAACCCATGACCTCCAGATCCACAGTCTGGCGCTCTAACCAGTCTGAGCTACCCCGGCATTGCGTTTTTTGCTCTGCAAAAATAAGAGTTTTTAGTTAATATGCAAAAATCACAATTTTTAAATTTTTGAAATTTATTAACCACATAAAAAACGTTTGTGTGCCAATTATTTAGCATTAAAACCTTTAATAATATTGTGCAAAAATTTTGAAATTAACAGGAGTTTAAATAGCTTAACCAAGCCACATGCAGTAAGTAACTGTCAATCATGTAAAATCCAAAACTATATACCAGATGAAAAGGACCATTATAAATCTTTTGCGCTCTGCAGCGCAGTTATATCAGTCTGCTCCTTATGCTTATGATAAAACAGACCAGGGTTGGAGACCTGTTAGCTTCGAACAAGCAGACCTGATGTCGTCATACATCGCTATAGGACTGCTTTCAGATGGATTCTCCCCGGAAGATAAAATTGCTATCCTGTCCGAAGGCCGCTCAGCCTGGGCTCTGGCAGAATTTGGAATCCTCAAGATAAAAGGATCATCAGTACCATTGTCTGTCAAGCTATTACCAGAGGAGCTGGTTTTCCGACTAAACCACTCTGAGTCAAAGGCTATTTTTACATCACTCAATAACCTGGAAAAACCATTAAAAATATACAACCGTCTGGAAAACAAAAACTTCAAAATCATAGTCTTTGATGACCTTGGCGAGGATAAACAAAAAATCCAGCAACTAATCGAGAAATACAACTTTGATGCAAACAAACTTTTATACTACTCATCAATTCTAGAGACCGGGAAAAATAATTACCAAGAACAAAAGCAAAAATTAGAGCAGATAATAGCTTCCATAGAGGAAGACGACACTGCCACACTTTCATACACATCGGGTACTACTGGCGATCCTAAAGGCATAATGCTCACACACAAAAATTATTACCACAATACAAATCAATGCGTTGTACACTATGGAGAAGATGTACCCAGGTTTGCTAAAAACTTTGTAATCCTGCCTGTAGATCACTCCTTTGCGCATACAGCAGCCATTTATGGAGCCTTAGGCTTTCCTCTGACTCTCTATTTCCTAGACTCACGTGGAGGCTCAATGCAGGCTCTCAAAAACATTCCTATAAACATGTGTGAGGTCCAACCATATTTCTTATATACAGTCCCGGCCCTGACAGCTAATTTCATGAAAAAAATTCAAGAAAGCATACGCAAACAAAGCAAATTTGTTCAATGGCTTTTTAACTGGGGACTGAATGCAGGTATCAAAAAAATAGGAGATGGAGTAGAGCGTCCGGGAACTATTGCCCGACTGTTCCTGACAATACCTCACGGTATTGCCGATATGTTAATATTCAGAAAAATCCGCAAGACTTTTGGTAATTACAAATTTTCAATAGGTGGTGGTGCTTTGCTGGACATAACACAGCAGAAATTTTTTGCTTCTATAGGCATGCCAATCATGCAGGGATATGGTCTAAGTGAAGCCACGCCTGTTATCTCTGCCAACAAACCATCAGATTTTCGCTTTGGTTCCTCTGGTAAACCCTTACCTGATCTGGAAGTAAAAATCGTTCGCGATGGGAAAGA
>JALVRO010000139.1 GCA_027031265.1 Bacteroidales bacterium
GAGTTGATATTCTCAGAGCCACGAAGTTGCTCCTGCTTAATGAACCGTTTGAGCTGTGGTAGTGTAAGTGTCGTGATATCCAGATTATAGCGCTTGAAATACTCAGGCGAAATGTTTATCGTAGTGTCAGATTTTTTCCCAAAGTAGAATTTATCATAAGTTTTGTAATAATCACGTTCATAATAGTCAAACAGCATCCATACTTGTTTTACAGAGTCCCACCGGGCATATTTAGCCAATAATTTTGATTTAAGTTTTCCGTTCACAATTTTTTCCAGGGAAAAAGTGTGCGCCACATCTGACCGTAAATCATAGAATTGGATATACAGGTAAACATTGGGAGCTATCTGCTTGTGAACATTACGTATAGCATAAGGGTTGTGATGATAAAAATATTTTTCCTCAAAGTCCACACGCTTTTTATTGCCTGGCGGTATGACAAAATTTCCCAGATACCACGAAAAAGCCGCAATCACAAAGGCCGCAACCATATATGGCTGAAGCATTCGAAAAAAACTAATACCTGAGCTAATAATAGCAATTATCTCACTCTTGGCAGCCATCTTTGAAGTAAAGAAAATCACTGAAATAAACACAAACAGGAACATGAACAGATTTGCATAATACGGCACAAAATTGATATAATACTCCAGAAAAATTTCCTTGAATGGAATCTTATTGTCAATAAAGCGCGACAGATGCTCTGATAGGTCAAAGATAACAGCTATGGCAATAATCAGGGTTATTGCCAGCACAAAAGTACCAAGAAATTTCTGTATTATGTACCTGTCCAGGATTTTCAACATCTCTATAGCTTTAGAATTTTAAACTCTACACGTCTATTCAGTTTGTGCTTTTCCTCTATTGGGCCTTTGTAAACCGGGTTTGCCCCGCCAAAGGCCCTGGTTCTAATACGATCCTGTGATATGCCATGCGAAACTAAATATTTTTTTACAGTTAACACACGTTTCTTTGACAAAACTAACAATGAGTCTTTATTGCCACGATAATCTGTGTATCCATGTAGCTCTACAACCATTGTGGGATGATCCTTGAGCAACTTGATGATGCGATTCAGCTCTGGATAAGACTCTGGCATCAGCTCAGGTGATGCTATCTTGAAGAACACATTATTCAGTCTAATTGTCTGATTGATCTTCATCGGGAACAGATACAAGTCGACCTTGTATTCCGAATATTGCTTTTTCTTGTTCCTCAGGTCTAGGTTATCACTTTGTGCAATATAATTCTTTGCTTCGGCTCGAAACCCATATATCTTTCCATACGGGAGCGTTATCTTATACTCTCCTGTGGTTGGGTTAGAACGGGCCAGGCCAATCTCTTTGCCTGTCTTGAGGTCATAGTATTTAATCTCAGCTGCAATAGGTTTCTGCGTCTCATTATCCAGCACATGCCCATAAATAAGAACAACAGGCTCAGGCTGGATTTCTTTGTTTAGACGTATACGGAAAATATCTTCATTACCATAGGAGTTGTATGTGGACGATAAATAAGCGTAATCACCTTTGGCAGGTATAGATAGGTATGTGTCCCAGTCAGGTGTATTAATTATTGGTCCAAGGTTCTGTGGACGTGTCCATCTGGTCCATGTATCATCAAGACGACGTGTGACAAAAACATCATGGCTGCCATATCCAGGATGGCCATTAGAAGAGAAATATAGCGTCTTACCGTCTGAGGCCAGGAATGGTGTGCTCTCAGATGCAAATGTGTTGAGAATTGGACCCAGGTTTTTTGGCTCAGAATATGAACCATCTGGCCGGCGGAAACTTACATACAGATCTAGGTCTCCATAAGAGTCATCACGTTCGATAGACATGAGCAGAATCTTATAGTCATTACTCATGTAATATGTCTCGTAAATGTTCTTGTTGTAGAAATTTTTAATCTTAATTGGTGTGGGAACGGTCCAGCCATTGGCTGTGCGATAGCTAATAGATATACCTTGTTCGCTCTTGAAACTTCCATCAGGGTTATAAAGCCCTTCGAGTAACAAAGCATTTCCATCTGGCGTTACAGTGATAACAGCATTTACTCCTTTGTTATTCAGTGGTTTGGGAGCATGAACAGCAGGTCCCCATATGCCGTCTGTCTGGAGATCACTATACCAGATATCACATTCATGGCTGCTGCCATAGTTGCGAGGGTCATAAATACGGCCAAAGTAAAGCCGCTCCCCGTCTGGTGATATGACTGGTGCAATCTCTGAATAACGTGTGTTTATATTAGATGATAGACGTTCCCGCTTGGCTATAAATGGTGTCTGTGTAGCAAGGTTTATAGGGTTTGTTATCTCTGTGACCATGAAATAGTCCACTGCTATTTCAGTATTACGCTGAACCACAATACCATGAAACTGTCCAAAGAATGGAATAAATTGCGTAGAGTACACTGGCTTATCATTGATATAAAATTTGAGCACAATGCCATTTTTCTCAATCTTTAGGATATTAAAATCTCTAGTCTTAATAGACTTTTCCTTAGTCCAATGCTTAATTGAATAATATTTATTCCCTGCCTGCGCTCCTATTGTGAAATACTGGTTGGCTGTAATCATGAAAAGAAAACTATATCCCATGCCGCGTGACCCCCATACCAGGCCAAACCCTCTATTATAAGGCCCTGTTATGTGTTTTATAGCCAGCTCAATTGTGAAATTTTTGCGGTAATCTATAAACTGCTGTGTGCCAACAAACAACAAACGCTGCCTTGGTGAGCTTTTAACTAAATATTGCCCACCCACGATACGTGCAAAATAATCACTACGGTTTATCCTGGTCCAATAGCCTTTGTCCTGGGAAAAATCATCATAAAATAGCACTTTACTTTGCTGTGCTATTGATGACGTTAGTGCACAGGTAGTTATTATTAAAGAAAGTAAAATTTTCCTCATTGTTTTTATTTTGTGTTAAGCATGTAGAAATTGTTCTTTTTTAGATCAGGGAGCAGGTTATAATGTCGTTTACGCTGAATCACTCCCTGCTTGAGGATGATAATACCTGGATTAGCACGAATAAGTGATTTGAGAAATTGTGGGTCTGTGAAACAAAACTCAATGTCATAAGCGCCTGTGAGCTCTACTATACTATCTACTGCCTGCTGGTCTGATGCTGTCAGACAATATGCCACCGGGAAATATTGGTCTCTGAACACACGGGCAAATTCCAGTGTCCTGCGAAAGCCACGAACATTGAGGCGCTGCAGATCATAGCTGACAATTATTAACACAGGCTCTTTTATGTGGAGTAAAGAATCCGTGATGTCCCTGCCCAGAGAATTAACAATACAAAAGCGACTTAGTGCCCCTTTCACAGTCTTACGCTGCGGTATAAGTTTGGTATTTATCCAAACCCAATTGGTGTCTTCCCATGGAATGTGATCTTCTTTGAAATACTTAAACTTACGTGTCTGCTTGTTGTAATAAAGTAGCTTCGTCTTGTAATTATGATAGCATTTTACATCAGTGAAATATTCTTCGAGCTTTTGGTTCAGGTCAGTACCCCGTGGAAAGCAACTAAAATCAACTAGCGGGAGGAATGAGTAATTAATCAAAATGAAAAACATTATACCGAGTGTAGATGTTAGAATCCAGCTAAGCTGTAAACGCTCGTTTATTTTTGATTCTTTTATTTTTCTCCGGTTAAAAAGTAAAATTAATGACAATATCCACAAAATAATGTTTCGGATAAGCATCTGCTGGTTAGACAGATCCAGCGGGTTACATGTCAAACCCGAATAATAAGGATTGCGAATAGCTATCAGGTATGACAGGGGAATATAAATGGAAAAAACTACCACAGAGACCACAATGCTCTGATGGATAAATAATCCAAAAATCAGGGACACACCTAGTACAAACTCCAGAAGAATAGCCAATAACGTAAACAAAAACACCAGAGCCTGGAGCTGCTCTAGACTACCAAGAATCTGCAGTTTATGCTCTATCTCAAAGGCTGCTCCCAGGGGATCCAGCGCCTTAATGATACTGGTATACAGCAAGATAAGGCCAATAATAATACGGATTATATCAAAGACTGTTATTTTTGATTTCTTTATTTTCATCTAGATTCCACAGTTTTATAAGAGCAAAAACAGAGTAATTAATAATGTCAAAATAATTATTCTCCACACCTTCAGATGCTATTGTTTTACCTTTGTTATCTTCTATTTGCTTAATACGGAAAATTTTCATTAAAATCAAATCAGTCAAAGAGCTAACACGCATCTGCCTCCAGGCCTCACCATAATCATGGTTCTTTTTCTGCATAAGTTGCAGAGACAGGCTAGCATATTTATCATACAGTTCAAGGGCTTGCTTTTGATCAATATCAATCTCATCAGCAAATCCCAGCTCCCGCTGTATAAGGGCTATTATCGAATAATTAATCAACCCGACAAATTCACCGTCTATCTGTTCATTTATCTTTGCCTGTCCTGTCAGTTGAATAGTGCGAATACGATTTGCCTTAATATAAAGCTGATCTGTTATAGACTCCAGACGTAGCAATCTCCAGGCAGGTCCATAATCCTGTAGCTTTTTCTGGAAAATATTACGGCATTTATCAATAACATAAAGGAATTGCTGCGAGGTTTTGTCCATACTTTGTTAATTTTGCCGGGTGCATTTTTTACCTTTAAATCCAAAAATAGTAAACAATGGATAATATCACAAAAAAAACAATTAACTTCAGGGGCCGCCTGATAACTCTGAATAAACCAATTGTGATGGGCATCCTCAATGTAACACCCGATTCTTTTTACGACGGTGGCCGATATACTTACGAAGAAAGTATTGTCATGCGTGCAAAGGAAATTCTAAACCAGGGTGGCACTATCATAGACGTAGGAGCTTATTCATCGCGCCCTGGAGCAGAAAATATTAGCCAGGAAGAAGAGCTCCGTCGACTGGACAAAGCTCTCTGTGCATTACGTAAGGCCTTGCCTGAGGCTATCATCTCAGTTGATACTTTCCGTCCACAAGTAGCAGATGTTATGCTTCGTGATTTTGATGTGCAAATGATTAATGACATCATGGGGGGAGGGGAGGACATGGCAATGTATAATGTCATTGCTAAATGGAATGTGCCTTATGTCCTGATGCACATACAGGGAACTCCTCAGACAATGCAGCTGAATCCACATTATGACGACGTCGTGCAAGAAATAGTGCTGTATTTTGCCGAGCGACTCCACCACTTACGTGGCCAGCACGTTAATGATGTTGTCCTGGATCCAGGCTTTGGCTTTGGTAAGACTCTGGATCATAATTACCAGATAATGGCAAAGCTTGAAGTGTTTAAACAACTGTTTCCAGAGCCATTGCTCGTAGGTGTTTCGCGCAAGTCGATGATTTTCCGCCTTCTCGGCACCACGCCGGCCGAAGCACTAAACGGCACAACGGTGCTGAATACCATTGCTTTGCTCAAAGGCGCTGATATACTGCGTGTACATGACGTCAGCGAAGCAGTCGAGGCCATCACAATAGTGCAAAAGATGCACGAACAGGGCAGAGACGAACAATAACCAAAGCTAAAAACTTCACTTTTATGCCGTATAATTACAATTTATTGAATAATAGTGTTTTGTGCTTTTTTGAAAAAAATGTGTGAACATCAGGAAAAAAAAGCCAGACGCCAGGGGCAGTAAATTTTATTGTTTATATGGTACTTAATTTTTTCAACATAAGTGCTTACAAGAATATAATAGAGGCTGTCTTTTCTGGACAGCCCCTATTTGTGTTAGTAATGCATAGCTTTTTATAATAATTCCTTGACCACACTAGAAAGGGACTGGGAATTTGTGTCTTTAGCTTTTATGCGGATAATATTGAGCTTATCTTTCTGAATGTATGGCAATTCCACAAAAGCGTAACCATACCTGTCAAAAGCTTTTATCTCATCTGTCTTTGCCTGGATTTTTTGCTTATTTTTCTCCATCCACTGCTTAAACTCATCCAAATCCACAGAAGATTGCAGGAGGAACTCCTCTTCATTCAGGGGCAATTCACGCAGGCGGCGCAAGACAAAATCACGGTCCAGGTATGCCAGCAGGCGTCCTGCCTTAGGGCCACTGTCTTTGTTCAAAAAAGCAATATAAAGAGCCTTGAATGCTTCCTGAGCCTTTAATGGGGTAGTACGTGCTGTTTCGAAAATTTCTGACTGCAGTTGCTCCTCGTTATACTCTTTTGTCTCGATTTTATCTGCCAGGCGGTGCATAAAAGCGATTTGTACTGCAGAGAGCTCTTTTGCTCTTTCGGGTAATGTCTCTTGAAGCTGCATTTTATCTTCTTCTGGTGCAATGTGCTCCAACCAATAACGGGCTGCCTGCACGCGACGCTCAAGCACTTTCTTTTCTATCTCTGTCAGGGAACGGCCAAAACGTTCCTCTGCAGCCTTGAATATGTCAATGTATGGGAGCTGTATTAATGTCACAATCAATGAGAATTCCAGTACTTCGTAAGGCTCCTTGTAAAATACCTGTGAAAGGCGGTAAACAGTATCTTCCCATTCTTCGAGTGGTTCGCCGTGAATAACCTTGTGGTGCAATTTGTCAAAGTCATTAAAGAGCTTTGTAATATACTTCTCTGATGGTTCGAAGTTTACCTCACGCTTAGGCTGTGTGGCAAGCATCAGGTAACGCAGAATCTCGGGAGGTAAAAAGTCTGCCATCTGGCGCGCACTTGCTCCAATGCCTTTAGAAGATGACATTTTTGCACCACCCAAAAGGAAGAAACCATAAGGAATGTTCACAGGTGGCTCATAACCAAAAACCCTACGGCTAATGGCATTAGCAATGTCACGTGACCCACCTTTGGTGTTGTGGTCTTTGCCAGCACCTTCTATTGTCACGCCAAAATACTTCCATTTTGCTGCCCATTCAACCTTGTATGGCATCTTGCCATTACCGTCGAAAGGACTTACCTTGCCAACATGACCACAGCCTTTAGCCCATGAAACCTTATCCTCACGGCAGACATAAGTCACTTCTTTGCCATCATAATCAATTACCTCTGTTGTGCCAATACGTCCACATTTTTCGCACACTACCTGGAATGGATACCAGTTGTCCGGTCTCTCAGACTTGCTTACTTTCCAATAGATCTCACGTATGACATCTGCTTTTGACAAAATTATATCAATTGCTTCGTTGAAGAAACCGCTCTCGTAATATTCACGCATATAATATTTCTCTGCCTCTACGCCCAGCTCATCGAAAATCTTGAAAAATCCACTTATGAAGTGCATTGCCAGGTCAGAATGGTCAGAATCTTCTGGTGCTGGAACTTTTGCCAGTGGTTTACCCAGATATGACTCAAAAAGCTCATGTGGATAACCGGCTGGAAGCTCGTCTAATGGGTCATAATCATCTGATCCAAAAATATATTTAACGTTTATCCCTTTGTCACGCAAAAACTTATATACTGCATCATGGATTATCACACCACGAAGCGAACCAACATGCGGTGGTCCTGAAGGTGATTTAGCGTCATTAATAACATGCAACTCCCGTTCTGGTAACTTCTTTAGAATATCATCTAACCAAGACATTGAACTTACTTTTTTGTTTTTCAGATTTTGACAGGCAAAGATAAGGCTACTGGCAAAAATATTCAAATAAAATTAGACAAAAACAGGTTTATTAAACATAATTACAAATTTCTGCTAAAAAATAGCATGTAATCTAAGTACTTTTAGCACATTATTTATAAATTTGTTTTCGGTATGTATTTTGATAAACAAAAATACTAAAGCAATTTAATGTCACGATGAAAAAATTACTCTTTTTGCTTATAATCGCAGTAGTTACTAGCTTTTCGCTCAGAGCACAATATTATTCCCGGGTTAGACCCACACTGGTTGTTTGGCAGGCGAATGATCAGAGAATATCTTTAAAAAGAGGCCTTTATGGTGTGCCTAAACCAGCAACTTTGAGCATTAATCTTTTTTTCAATCCCGAACAGTCCAAAACTCTTGCCAAAAAAGGTGTGGTGCTCCAGGTACGCTGGTATTATTATCTGAGCACACGCCGTAAGCTGGTAAAAGTCGAGAATCTGTCTTTCTCAAGAGGTCATCTAAATCCTGATGGTAGTTTTTTGCTTACGTCTACACTGCGCACTGTACAGCCGGGTTGGTGGGAAGTACAGGTTGTTAGCTCGCTGGATAGACGCTATATCCAGTTTGCAGGGCTTGATAGATTCCAGATACTGATAAAGCCCCGTTCGTATACAATGCGTTAGTTTTTAGTTCTATTTGTTTGGCGGATTCTTTTTTGGCGGGCTTTATTTCTCAACAGATTATTGAAATATTCAATCCTAGCGAAGATTTCCTCGTTATCTTTCAGGAATTGTTTGCTATTATTCAGTATTTCTATAGCTTTTTGGTAGTTACCTTCGTTCTCGTACACCTCTGAATAGTCAAGCCATAGCTCAGGGTCAAATGGGTTGGCCAGTACAGCCCATTTGAAAGCTGTCTCTGCACGTGCGTATTTTTTCTCTTTGAGATAAATTTTGCCCAAGAGCTTGAGATACTCTGGATTGAGGTCTCCCTGTTTGAGAGCTTTGAATACATAATATTTACTTTCAGTATCTTTGTTGTTAATATAAAATATTTTAGCAACTTCATACCATGCTTGTGGAAAGAATGGCACCTTCTCAATGGCTTTCTGCAGAAAACGAAGTGCTGTGTGGTAGCGTTTTAATTCTACGAGATTCTTGGCAATAAAGAAGAAAGCAGAAGGATTGTTGTTTTCGAGCTTTAGAATTTTTTTGTAATAGCGTATCGATTCTATATAGCGTTGTTTCTCATACAGGAGATGGGCCTTGTTGTATATGGCTGATGAGAACTGGGGGTCGATAGCCAAGGCAAAATCAAATGCTTCCATTGCCTTATCCTGGGCTTTTAGTTTGAGATAGACAACACCAAGGTTGTACCATGCAAGTTTTGAATAGGGATTGTGTTTCAGGTACTTGAGATAAAGATCGCGGCTTTTTTCGTTCTTGTCTTGTTTTTCCAGGCAGAAGGCCATTTCATAGAGTAAATGAAAATCAGTAGGATCCAGTCTGTATGCACGGCTATAATACTTGTAAGCTTTGTGGTAGTTTTTTAGAGAGAAATAGATATAAGCAATGTCATTGAGAAATGATATAAATTCCTTTTTATCTTCAGCTAGATCCAGCAGTTTTTTGAAACTTTGCTCTGCATTATTTAGCATTTCCAGTGATGCATAAGAGAAGCCCAGAAGCAAGAATAGCTCTGATTCCTGTGGGTTTTCGGTAGTGAGGAAATTTAGAAGGTTAATAGCTAACTCGAATTCTTTGAGCTCTATAAGCACACGTGATCTACGGAGCAATAGCTCAAAAGAAGCTGGATGAATAGCAAGTGCATCTTTTACCGCCTCATGGGCCCGCTCTAGATCTTGCGAAAAATAGTAATAGTCAATTATTTGCGAAAACTGATCTACATCATAATATTTTTTTATGCCTAAAAATTTGTTTTGTTCATACTGGCTAACCAGTGGGTCTTTGTCTCTTAAATGCTCTAACAAATTCATTTCTAGTTGTTTGTTTGCTGTTTTTGTGGTAACTTATATAGTGTGATCCTCACTACACTTACTTTCTGTGGTGAAATATAAGATGATATTTCAAAGATAAGCTCATTTTCAGTTAATGTCAATATTTTAAGCCTATCTTCGCCCGTTTTCTTGAGATCTGAGATAATTAAATAATTATTTTGCTCATCCAGACTCCAGTAACCTTTCTCTACCTGTGGTGCGAATCCCACACGCTTAAAAGTATGATCAGGATAAAAAGTCATACGGAAATTTTTCTTCAGATTAGCAATAGCATTCTGAAAATCGATTAGATCTTTACCAGTGCGCTGAATATCATCGTAATAATCTTTCAAAGCCCATGTACCTATGAGCATTTGTTCTGGATTTAGTTTCTTGCCTGTGGGGATGATTTTCTTATCTCTATTTGAGCTATTACTGGATTGGTTGAGTATTACATATAGCACGCCAAGTATTATGAGTACACCAATAATGATTAAAAGACTCTGTTTTCTGGATTTAGTTTGTGCTGCTGTTTGTCTTGCATTACTTGCGCTTTTTTCTAAATTTACTCTCTTTTCCCCCTGATATTCCTTTACAAGGTCTGTTAAAGCATTTACTGCTGTGTCAAAGGAGACATCATAAGCATTTATCCAATCGTGATTCTCCAGGAAAAACCAGTTTGGAAGGCTGGTGTCCAGGCGCGTCTGCATGACAAGGATAATATCCTTTCCTTGATCAAAAGCCTGTTTGTATAGTGAAAGGATAAAACTGTCTGTCAGGGCATCCTTGTTTATCAGAAAAATCAAAGCTGTGAATTGTGCTAGATTCTGGCGATACGCTTCTTTTGGACTAAGTCCAGATGTGTCCTTCCAGAAGTTCCAGGTCTCAATACCTTTGTTTTCCAGATGTTTGGCTATACTGATATTGTTCTTTTTATTTTCTTTTGTCGAAATAATTGCAATCATTTTCAAGCAATAATTAATTTTTTATCATCCACTTTCTTGCAAGCTTATGTACATTGACACCAGATCTGGCAGAACCTTGTCAAAGGTTCTGAAAGCATGTCCCGAATCTTTGAAAAAACGTATATCTGCATAAGGGAAAAACTTTCTTATATCAGAAAAATCAAGCAATTCATCATCTTCCGAAAGTAGAAAATGCAATTTTGTCTGGTCTAATTTACTATAATCTAATTTTTTATACAACTCTTCGAGCTGTTCGACATGCTCTTCTGTCCACTGGAAAAATTCATCACTGGTATGGCGTTTCACTGTACCAACATATTCTCTGAGTGTCTCGTGTGGTTTGAGAGATGGATTTATCAGAAAAGTGTGTAATTGATATTTCATGTGCATATACAGAGCATAGAATCCTCCCAAACTCGAACCAATTACCATAAGAAGGGGATTATTTTCGTATATCTGTTCCAGAAGATTTATAGCACTAAATGGTGCCACAGGAATCTGCGGATGAACAACATTATAATAGCCTATTTGCGAAAAATATTTTTCTAATTGCTTAGCTTTCAGAGAGTTATAACTCGAAGCAAAGCCATGTATATAAAGAATTTCTGTACTCATGGAGCTAAGTTTCTCGTTTTTAACAAATTTATAAAAAAACTTTATAAATATACAATTATATTTTAGTTAAACTGCTAAAAATTTCATACTAAATGTTTGTAATACATTTGCGAACTTCTTGTGAACTGGCAAAATAAAAAGAGCTACCCCCTTGCGGGGGCAGCTCTTGTAAGTGTTTTTGAAGCCGTAATTTATTGTATATCATCATCAATACCAGGATCAGCATCCAGATCTTCGATATCTTCTATCTCATCCAGGGAAATTTCTTCTATATCTGAGTCCAGCTCCAGCTCTTCGTCAAAGGCTTCTAGGAGCTCCTGGATTTCTTCTTCGCTAAGCTCTTCTATATCGTCGAAATCTTCGAATTCTTCTATATCATCGAGGTCTAGGTCTTCGAAGGATTCATCAAGGAAGTCTTCGAGGTCCTCATCATCCATATCCTCGAGAAGGGAATCCAGGAAGTCTGGATCGTTGAGTAAGTCTTCGTCAAATACTTCTTCCTCGTGATCTAAAGGCATATCTTCTTCGCTAATGCTATCAAGATAATCATCTGGATCTATATCGTCTGAATACATGTACAGGTTAGACTTACCCTCATTGAATAATAGATATTGATAGCTTGTCATATTGAAAAATTTTAATTTTTTCTCAGTTTAAAATAACAACTTAATTAGTTTAATGCAAATTTTGAACTCAAATTTTCAGCTCTTGGCGCACCTTTTCGACTATGGAATCATCCACGAGTATACGTCCACAGAACTCACAGTTAAGGATTTTTTTGTGAAGCGAAACCTCAAGCTGACGCTGTGGAGGAATCATATTATAACAACCGCCACATGCACCATTTTCGGTAATAGGTACTACTGCCAGACCATTACGAACACCACGCCGTATGCGATTATATGCTCTGAGAATTCGCTCTTCAAGTTCCTGTTCGTATTTTTTTCGTTCTTCGAGCAGGGCTTGCTCTTCTTTTTCTGTGTCCTGCATTACTTCTTCGAGTTCTTTCTTTGCCTCTTCGAGCTCTTGCTGTTTTTCTTCTAATTCTTTGCGTGCTACTTCCAACTCCTGTTCACGGACCTTTAGCTGTTCGGTGAATTCTTTTATACGTTTCTCACGAAGAGAAATATCTGTTTTTTGATATTCTATCTCACGTGTGAGTGCATCGTATTCACGGTTGTTACGTACATTTTCACGCTGTTCTTCGTATTTTTTTATCAATGTCTTGGCCTCTTCGATGGAGAGTTCATTGTCTTTGATAGAGTTTTTGATTGTCTCGATAGATGATTCGAGGTTCTTTATCCGTGTGTTCAATCCAATGATTTCATCTTCCAGCTCTCTGACTTTCTGCGGAATATCACCACGTAGACGACGAATCTCGTCAATCTTTGAGTCAATTGTCTGTAGTTTGTACAAAAGAACGAGCTTTTCCTCAACAGTCTGTTTTGTCGTATCTTGCATAGCCCTTAATATTTTTTAAATATGATAGTTTATTAAATTTTGTGCATTCTCGGCTTTACGAACTGCAAAATTATCAAATTTTTCTTTAATTAAATCATAAAAAACGTCAATTGCAAATTTTTCTGTTTCAAAATGTCCGGCTGTGATCAACAATAATTTTCCCCGTGCGTCTAAAAATGTGTGGTAACTCGTCTCTCCTGTCAGCAACGCATCAGCTCCATGTGCAATAGCATCACCAAGTATAAATCCACAACTTCCAGAGCAAATAGCCACTTTTTTTACCTGTCTACCAGTTAATTGACTGTACTGTAAAACCTGTGCATTCAGAGCATCTTGGACCAGGGAAAGAAATGCTTTTTCTTCTATTGGTTCGATTTCTCCTATCATGCCAATGCCAGCCCTCTGATACTCATTATCCAGGGGGTAAATATCATAAGCAACTTCTTCATAAGGATGCGCCTGGAGAAGTGCACTAATAATCTTGCCAGTAAGATGTTTTGGAAAAATTGTCTCTATCCTGACTTCTGGCTCAAAGTGTATCTTACCAATATCGCCGACAAAAGGATTTGCTCCATCCAGGGCACGGAATGTTCCCTGTCCAGTCAGATTGTAGCTACAGAAATCATAATTTCCTATATGTCCTGCCCCTGCTGCGAACAAATCAGCACGCACCTTGCCAGCATAATCCTCTGGTACAAAGGTCACTAGCTTTTTCAACCAACCTTGTAAAGGCTTGAGAATCACGCAATTCTTCAGTCCCAGGATTTGACAAAGTCGATAATTTATTCCCCGATCAAAAAAGTCCAGGTTAGTATGCATAGAGTAGAGTACAAGGTCATTTTTGATGGCCTTTATCAAAAGCTTTTCATAATTATTCGAACCAGTTAAACGCTTTATATACCGGTCAAAGAGTATGGGATGATGCGAGATAACCAGGTTACAACCCGAAGCAATAGCTTCGTCCAGAACCTCATCCGTTAGATCCACAGTAAGCAACACACCACTGACTTCCTGGTCAGTGTCTCCGGCATGAAGACCAGAATTATCCCATGATTCCTGGTAAGAAGGAGGTATAACTGATTCCAGGAAAGTGATAACTTCCTTTACTGTGGGCATGATCTAAAGTTTTTATTACACAAACATAATAAAAAACTCATTGATTCAAAATTTTATGTGCTTTCTCTACAACCCGCTGGATTTTTTGCCTGTCAATAGAAAACGGTTCGAGAGTAAGGAGTGCTAAAAATTCGATATTTCCACTACCTCCCTTTATTGGGGAAAAGGTTAAGTCATGGATAAAAATTCTGTGCTGGGCCAATCCTTGCCACACGTTCAAAATTGCCTTTGCATGAAGCTGTGCTGATGTAATTATTCCATTTTTAACCTCTGACCGGGTAAGCTCAAACTGAGGTTTGATGAGCAGCACACCTCGGGCATCTTTAACCAAAAAATCTACCATATAAGGTAACACTTTCACTGACGAAATAAATGAAAGGTCAGCCACAAACATCTCTATCTCCTCTGGAATAAGCTCATACGTAAGATTACGTGCGTCTGTATTTTCAAGGTTAATAACCCTGGGGTCACTGGCAATACGTGGATGTAGCTGTGCTGTTCCTACATCAACTGCATAAACCCTCTTGGCACCATGCTGCAGCAGACAATCAGTAAAACCACCTGTTGACGAGCCAATATCCAAACATGTTTTGTCCTTCACATCCAGCCCAAATGTGACCAGTGCGTGCTCAAGCTTTTGTCCAGACCGGGCTACATAAGGTAGTCTATCTGTCACTTCAATGCTGTCGTCAGGTCCGACAGCATAGCTTGGTTTTGTAACAATATGTCCATTAACCCTCACCTTGCCTGATGCAATAAGACTCTGACCCTTTGTCCTGCTCTCTACCAGCCCCCTGTTTACGAGCTCTTTATCCAGCCTGTTCATTGAAATTTGATGAACTTTCTTTTTTCAATTCAAAGCAATATGTTAAATTTATTACAAAAATTCAAACAAAAAAATCTGTATAAAATGACCAAAGAAGAATTTCAAAAGGCTATACGTCAGGGTATTCCAGATCATTTACCAGATCCAAAACCTTATGACCCGGATGTAAATCACGCGCCCAAGCGTCCGCTTCCCCTGACAAAAGAGGAAAAGAAACTTGCTGTAAAGAATGCTTTGCGTTACTTTCCCAAAGAATGGCATCGGATTCTGGCAAAAGAATTTGCCGAAGAATTAGAAAAATACGGTCATATTTACATGTATCGCTTCCGTCCAGATTATCCCATGTATGCTAGGCCAATTGACTGGTATCCTGCAAGGACTAAACAGGCAGCCGCTATTATGCTTATGATTCAGAATAATCTGGACCCTGCAGTAGCACAGCATCCACATGAGCTTATAACTTATGGTGGCAATGGTGCTGTTTTTTCGAACTGGGCACAGTATCTGCTCACAATGAAATATCTTTCTGAAATGACAGAGGAGCAGACATTGGCCATGTATTCAGGCCATCCAATGGGTCTATTCCCTTCACACCCTGATGCACCACGTGTGGTCGTTACCAACGGTATGATGATTCCAAATTATTCCAAAATCGAGGACTGGGAGAAGTATTATGCTCTGGGTGT
>JALVRO010000140.1 GCA_027031265.1 Bacteroidales bacterium
AAATTTGTTATTACAATAGCCGGTTCAGAACTTGCACGAGGTGGTGGCGGAACACGTTGTATGACCAATCCTATCATGCGCGAGGAAGTTAACTGGTAAATTCTGTGCAATGGTAAAAAAGATCATTACTAAGTTAAAGAAGCCAGGCTTTCTGCAGGACACACTGATTTTAATGTCAGGGACAACTATAGCCCAGCTAATACCTATCCTGGCATCACCGATACTGTCACGTATTTTTAAGGCCGAGGAGTTCGGCCTTCTTTCCATTGTTTCATCCATTGTTTTTTTCCTAGGCGCACTATCTGCTCTCAAATATGAGCTGGCAATCGTTCTACCACACAAAGATTCTGATGCTGACAATGTTTATGCTTTGTCAGTGCTTACCTCTCTTGGTGTAAACCTGTCTCTGTTTCTCATTTTCATATTCATTGCCAGGCCAACAGCCCGCCTCCTGAAGGCCAATGCTTTAAGCTGGATGCTTCCATGGACAGCAGTGATAGGCTTTTTTCTGGCTTTATTCAACATAACCAATTATTATCTGCTCAGGCACAAGAAATTCAGCAATGTAGCAGCCAATAAAATAACACGCACACTGAGCACAGCATTGCTACAAATCGGGCTCGGGCTTGCCAGAATAAAATATGGCCTTGTGTATGGGTTTAGTCTAGGACAGATAGGTGGTAATACAATTAATTTTTTCAAAATCAAATATAAGAAAATCATACGTAATCTCTCGCGCTTGAAGCTCATAGCTCTTAGCCGCCGTTATAAAAATTTCCCACGTGTCAGCTTTCCGGCAAATGTGCTTTACCGTCTATCAGTAGAGACGTATAACATTATTTTGCCCATCCTGTATGATATGAAAATTCTGGGATATTATTACCTGGCTTATCGTATGACTATTGCCCCAATAACATTTATTGGCCAGGCAATATCAGATGCTTATCTCAAGCGCGCAAGTGATGAGCTGAAACAAAAAGGACATGTTAAAGATCTTTTCAAAAAGTTGGTTTACAAAGTACTGGCCGTGTCTTTGCCCATTTACATTCTGATGTTTTTGCTGGCAGTGCCGATTTTCTCATTTGTTTTTGGCCGCAGTTGGACAGAGTCAGGTCTTTATGCCAAGATACTTACGCCATGGCTGTTTTTCCGGTTTATTTACTTTACCTTTGCCCAGACATATACTATTCTCGAAAAGCTCAATTATACATTCATTATCCAGAGTGTAAACCTCGCCTTTTCTGTGGCTGTTTTTGCCCTGGCATATTTCTTACATTGGCCTATGCTGACATGGATCACTGTTTTCAGTGCTGGAATGTCTGTTATTTATCTAGGAGCATTTCTGGCAATTGTAGTGCTAGTTAACCGCCAGTATAAGCAGGCACTGGCCAAAGGAATAGTTCATTGATAATCACTGTGTTAACAATTCCACAATTCTACGGGCTGTGCGCCGTGCTGAACCTGCAGGCCCAAGGATAGTTGCCATTTCTTTATAGTCTGCCTGTATCCGTCTATAGTATTTATAATCGCCAAGAATTCGCTCAAGCTCTTTTGTAGCCCGTCTGACCAGAGACCATTGTAACAGTTCTTTAACAGCCTCGCGTCCAAGGATGATATTGACCAGAGAGAAGAATTTTACCCTGACCACAAGCCGCCCGATGGTATATTGTAGCCAGCCTGTCTTGTACATAACAACCTGTGGCACACCAAAGAGTGCTGTCTCCAGAGTAGCTGTGCCCGATGTTACAAGGGCTGCATAAGAAATCCTTAAAACATCATACGAATTATCCCAGATAATCGTCAGTCCCTTTGCCACACCATATAATTGCTTGGGTAAAATGCTCATACCAGCAACAACAAACTGGTAATCAGGAAAATTCTGTGCTACCTTGACCATAACGGGTAATAAGTAATGCAATTCTTGCTTGCGGCTGCCAGGTAACAGCCCAATAACAGGCTTTTGGGGATTTAGTCCATGACCACGGAAAAATGATTCATCATTGTATGGCACATTCAAATATTCATATACCTCGTCAACAGTAGGATTGCCAACGTATTCGACATTGTAGTCATACTTCTTGTAGAAATCCACTTCGAAAGGAAAAATAACAAACATCTGGTCAACGAAACGCTTGATTTTATATGCTCTTTTTTTGTTCCATGCCCATATTTTAGGAGATATATAGTAAAAAACTTTCAGGCCATTGTTGTGTGCAAACTCTGCTATTTTCAGGTTAAAACCAGGATAGTCTATCAGTATCACCACATCTGGCTTAAAGTCAAGCAACTGCTCCTTGCAGAGGGATAAATTATGTTTGATTTTACCATAATTTTTTATTACATCCCAGGCCCCCATGAATGCCATATCTTTAATATGACGAATTGGTTCTATACCAGACACTTGTCTCATCTGGTCTCCTCCAAAAAAACGAAACTGTGGCTGAGGATCCACTTTTTTTAATTCCCTTATCAGATTCGCTCCGTGTATGTCTCCTGATGCCTCTCCGGCTATTAAAAAGTATTTCATCTTAATTTAGTTTTTGATAATAAAACATTGTATCACTTGCAAATGTGTTGTGTGGATAAAAAATATTTATCAAATCACTTAGAATCTTATCTGGATTGACAACACCACTCTCCCAGAAATCAAAACATTTGCCTCTTTTGCGGCGGATAAAATTATAAACCCTGCCCTCTCTTACTGCTTTGAAACCAGCAAGTCTCCTGTCCGTAGAAATAACCTGCTCCAGACCCATTGCCAGATTAGGATTAATCAAAAAATCAGCCTTTGCAGCTCTCTGATAAACTTGCTCAAAGGATAATGGCAGGCTCTGGGACGAAGTACTACTAGACCACGGATAATCTGCGCCCGCATCTTTGAGAAAACGGGCCATATAAGACTGGCCACCAGGCACATACCATGTCCCTCTATAGGGAATATTTACCAGTACCAGGGGAGAGTCGATACTATTTTTGGCTAAATAATTAGCTAAATTTCTGGAAAGTAGATTGTAATTTTTCTCTATCTTGTTAAAAATTTTTTTAGCCTGGTCATATTTGTCAAAAAAAGCTCCGAAGACTTCTATCCACCGGGCTCTAAGCAAAGGATCTGTTTCGCGATATTCCAGAATAGGAACAACAGCTATACCCGCTTGTGTGAGCCTACTGAAGCGTTCCATCTGCGAAGGGCTATACCCAGAGATAAAAACTACATCTGGTCGTAGTTCAATGATTTCTTCAAAATCTGGAGAAATCTCATCCCCAATTTGTGTCAATTCCGGAAATCTCTTTTTTAGCCCCTGACAGCAAATATACGATGTATCAGGCAAAGCAATGATCCTCTCCTGCTGCCCCAGCCGACATATAAACCCCACATGAGTCGACGAAAACACAACCACACCTCTGACAGGAATATGAATGCCATCTGAATTTGTGCGCTTCAGCTCAAAAATCTGTGTCTGGCCACTGGAATAAATCCTCAGCTCGTAGCCATTATGAATTGGTTTTATTGAGAAAAGTCCATTTTTCTTAACGTCTCGCTGACATGAAAACAACAGCAAGGCCAGTAGAAGGACAAAAATAATCTTTCTCATACCCTTGTGGCTTTTTTATGCCTGAGCCATGGCAGGCCAAAAATAAAAAACATAACCAGAGTAAATAATAACAACAATGAGGCAGCAATCAAATACACATTCAGATTAGTAAAAAATGAAATAATAGTCTCTACCAGGGTAGCAAGCCCAAAAAACACACTGAAATAAAAGCCTGACTGATAAAGTTTTTTCACAGGTCTGGATGCGAGGGAAGTCTCAAGCAAAGGCAAACGTATCAGGCTATGGGTACTAGCCTGGTAAAAAAGCACATCAGAATGGAGCAAATCAATATACAGCACACGTCCGGTCAATTTTTTCCCCTGATAAATAATTGTTTCCCTGAGCAAAACACGTGGGACAAAATTGCCAGCAAATACCACTTTGCGCACCTGGCGTAATGAGATTACCTGTGTGTTACCATTACCAGCTTTTACTACTACCCTATTATGCTTAATGTCCACTACTTTGCCCACAACTACACCATTATTAACAAATACAGAATCAGACGTACCTTGCCAGGATAAAGGGTAAACTGAAAGTCCCTGTAAATATGAGAAAATTATAATAAGTATTATTAAAGCTGATCTTTTCACAATTTGATAATTTTTTGGATTATGCTAATCATATATGCTATTGCCAGACCAAATAGGCCAAACAAGACTGCTGAAACATAATCTTTAGACAATAAAAGACTCATACCAAAGATAAACAAAAATACTGCAAAACTAAGATAAAAATTCCTCAAAGCTAGAAATGATGTAAACTTGCTGGAAGGGATGATGTTAAGGTAATTACGTGGATTAAGACTGAGTATTTTCTTTGATTCGAAATCCCAGAAAACCAATTCTTGCTGATCCTTATATAAAATTTTGCCAGTCATCACATTAGCATAAGAAGAATAAAGAGTATCATACTGTTCTTTTGCTAAAGTATTATAAAACAAATACTTAACTTCTTTAATACCTATCACATCAGTATCCTGGGATTGTTGGTTGTAAAAACTTATACTCTGGTTTCGGTGGTCATACGATATAAATCTACCTTTTACTGATGCTTGCTTTAGGATAAGGACATCAATATTTTGCTGAGAAACAAACAGACCTATAAAACTGATAATTAAGAGAATAAAGCCATTCATAAACAGTATTTGACGCTTTGTTTGCTAAATTAAAAAAAAAATTCTTATTTAGTTTTTACATAAAAAAATAAAAAGACATGGCAATAGAAATAAAAGAAGTCACTAGCAAAAAAGACCGTAAGGCTTTTGTCGAACTACCTTATAAGATATACAAGAACAACAAATACTGGGTTCCACCTCTCCGCACGGATGAATACCACTTCATTGATCCAGCTCACAATCCAGCTTTACGTAAATTTAAACACAAATTTTTCCTGGGCATCAAGGATGGTAAAGTTGTCGGACGTATAGGCGCAGCTATAAACCATATATACAACGAAAAAGTCGGGAAAAAATATGTCAGAATCATAAAACCTGAATTTTACGACGATGCAGAAGTCTTTGATGCAATGATTAAAGCTGTCGAAGACTTTGGTCGTGAGCATGGTATGGAGCTTATCCATGGACCTCTGGGCTTCACTAATCTGGATACCCAAGGACTCCTGGTCGAAGGATTTGAATACCTCCAGTCCGTGGCTTCTGTCTATCATCTGCCTTATTACAAAGAGCACTTCGAACGTC
>JALVRO010000141.1 GCA_027031265.1 Bacteroidales bacterium
TAGAGTACAAAGGCATAAGGGTGCTTGACTGTGAGGCCTACAAGCCGAGCAGGTGCGAAAGCAGGGCTTAGTGATCCGGCGGTTCCGTGTGGAAGGGCCGTCGCTCAAAGGATAAAAGGTACTCCGGGGATAACAGGCTGATCGCTCCCAAGAGCTCACATCGACGGAGCGGTTTGGCACCTCGATGTCGGCTCGTCACATCCTGGGGCTGGAGCCGGTCCCAAGGGTTGGGCTGTTCGCCCATTAAAGTGGCACGCGAGCTGGGTTCAGAACGTCGTGAGACAGTTCGGTCCCTATCTGCTGTGGGCGTTGGAGGCTTGAGGGGACCTGCCCTTAGTACGAGAGGACCAGGGTGGACGGACCTACGGTGTACCAGTTGTTCCGCCAGGAGCACTGCTGGGTAGCCGCGTCCGGAAGAGATAAGCGCTGAAAGCATCTAAGCGCGAAGCTCGCCCCAAGATGAGGCCTCCTTTGAGGGTCCTGGGAGACTACCAGGTCGATAGGCCGCAGGTATAAGGTCAGAAATGGCCTCAGCCGAGCGGTACTAATCACCCAAAAACTTCTTCGCCGAGTGCTTTGCTCCTGCGCCATTCAACATGTCTAAAGATATTGGCTCTTGCCAGAAAAAGCAAGGGTGCCTATGCCGGCGGGGTTCCACCTCTTCCCATTCCGAACAGAGAAGTTAAGTCCGCCAGGGCCGATGGTACTGCCGAACAGGTGGGAGAGTAGGTCGGTGCCCAATTTAATTAAGCCTCAGCACAAGCTGAGGCTTTTTTTATGCACAAAATCACATGAATTTTACACATATCTTGCTCTTTTTGACAATAAAATTGTTTATTGGCATTTTTTTTGAACCTTTTTGTTATCTTTTCGTATAATTAAACTGAATACTTAAACATCTTGCCTATGAATTATTTTTACCCTCAACACTAAAAAGAGGGTTCTGATGGCTTCAAAACAAAAAAATTCAGACAACCAACTTATTGAACGTTTTCGTAATGGTGATAAGCAAGCACTTAATGAGCTGCTCACCCGTTATAGTTCTAATGTTTATTCTTACATATTGATGATGGTCAAAAATTCGGACCTAGCAAAGGATTTTCTGCAGGAGACTTTTATTAAGGTTTTTGATTCTATAAAAAGAGGGAAATACACGGAAAAAGGCGCTTTTTTTTACTGGGTAATACGTATTGCACATAATCTGGTAATCGATTATTACAGGAGGAATAAGACTTTCCCTACAGTTTCTAATGACAGCATGGAATATGACTTGTTTAATTCCTCACGTTTTGCTGATAAAAATGTGGAGGATGAGATTATCGAACTGCAGACGTATACTGATCTTAGAAACCTTATCGAGAAATTACCTCCAGAGCAGAAAGAAGTTGTTCTTCTGCGGCACTATGGTGGATTGAGCTTTAAAGAAATAGCCAAAATTACGAATGTAAGTATCAATACGGCTTTGGGACGAATGCGTTATGCATTGATAAATCTTCGTAAGCTTATTGCCAAGTATAAAGTAAATCTGAATTATTACTAAAAAAAGGAGGGTTTCTGCCCTCCTTTTTAGCTCTATATAAATTAATCTTTGAAGATAATTTCACGTGGAAAATTGTATGGATTATTGCGTTTGAAGTGAGTAGCAATGTGTCTTTTAACCACAGGATGATTTATATATTCTTTGCTGCCTGATAAGTATGATTTGAGAATATTGTCCACTTCGTTGTACGAGCTTGCGCCTAATTGTTCAAGGTCACTGCTAGTAATACCTAAACCGTCAGTAGGTGTGGCATTAATGCATGCCCAAAGAGCTTGTGCTTGTTGCTGGTTGGCTTCATTTTCGGCCAGGTATTTGGCCATTTCATATACTTCCATTTTCCACAGGTTTTGTATCATTCCCAGGTCTCCAACATCACCATGAAGTGTCCAGAAACCGAGTAATAATTCGGTGTAATTATCTGTAGAAAGTACAATACCTTTATTTTTAGCAGCCAGGTCATATAGATAAATCATTCTCATACGTGCTTTTATGTTACCCATGCGTATTTTGAAGCGTACGTCAGCTTTATTTTCTTTATTTAGATCCTCTACAATATATGGTTGGATAAGATGAAAGGCTTCTGTCAGATCTACATGTCTAAAATCTGTTCCAAAGGCTTTTCCAACGAGAATTGAACGGTTTATTTCATCTTCTTTGTTAGATTCTATGGTAATACTCCGTGTAATAAGAGGCATATTTAGTTCTTTGGCTACGCTGTGCGCAAGAGCTGCTGTTAGTGCGCTATCTATTCCACCAGATACACCAAGGACCATGGCGTGTAAGTTGTTGTCTAACAAGTATTTCTTTAAGTGTGTACGGATATTGGCTATAGCTTTGCGATATTTTTCTTTAGCTGTCATATAATTGTCGGTTTTTAGTTTAGTTCTTCAAAATTAAAAAAGGGAGGCAAATTTTGCCTCCCTTTTTGTGGAAAAATTAAATTTTAGTCAAGTACGTGGGAGTCTGAAGATTTAGCTTGTTCTATCATCATTGAATATTCATCATCAGTTATATCGTTGTAGTAGAAGTTAACAGGATTAACAGGTTTTCCGTTAATTCTAATTTCGTAATGCAAGTGTGGAGCAGTAGAGCGTCCAGTGTTTCCGACCAGTCCAATCAGGTCACCTCTTTTGACTTTTTGACCTGGTTTAACCATAATTTTACTTAAATGTGCATAATAAGATTCGTAACCAAAGCCATGAGAAATAATGATGATATTTCCATAGCCACCAGATGAGTAGTCTGCTCTTACTATAATACCATCGCCTGAGGCATAAACAGGAGTACCGCGACGAGCTGTAAGGTCTATACCAGTATGAAATTTTATAACGTGGAAAATAGGATGCATTCTATATCCGAAAGGAGAAGAAAATCTAATGATATCTTTACGAGCAAGAGGTCGAATAGCTGGTACTGAAGAAGCCATAAGTTCTTTGTTGGAGATAACTTCTACCAGTTCCTTGTATGAATTTTGTTGAATTGAGACTTTCTTTGCTAGAAGTTTTAATTTGGTTTTAGTTTGGTTAATCAAAGTGGGTGTGCTGATATTTTCATTTATATTACCACCAATACCAGCATATCTCCATGTTTGAGGTACTTCGGGTAAACCGAATACATTTCTGTATATTTTATCATCTTTTTGAGCAAGAGTATTGAGTTCTTTGTCAAGCTGAACTATTTGTGTGTTAAGCTGAGAAAATTTATGTGCAAAAGTTTGTTTAATACTCAGCAGGCTAGCTTCCTTGGGTGTGGTATATGTAGTGATTAGATACGCAGTAAAAATAACTGATATCACAAAGGAGAGAAAAACATAAGGGAATGAGCTGGAAATCAGTTGTTTGATATCGATTTTTTTCTTTTTAATCTCCAGTGTATCTAAGTCAATAACGTAACCTTTCATTTTAATTTAATCTATTAATTTTTGTAAGTGTTTTAATTTACTTTATAACTGTTTCAATTCAAAATTATTTTATTGAATGTTAAAAACCAAATTTTTTATTAAAAAATTTTTAACAATTTTTCCTACTAAGTTGACATTTAATAAATAAGAGATTAATTAAATTTATAAAACTAAGCATTTTAAGGTCATCTACAATGGTTTAGCAAAATATAGACCAAAGAGAAATTTTTTTTGGCGAAATACAAAATTGTTGTAAAACAATAAAAATGAGCTATGTGTATATAAAGAAATTTTATAGATTTAATAAAAAAATGCTATGTCTGATCAGAAGGTATTGTACACTCCAGTAAAATTATCAGGATTGGTCATAGGTGTTCTGGCTTTTATTGCGATAACTTTTTTAGACATAATGCCTGGGCAGAGGCAGACGACCTATATGTTGGCCGTAGCGGTTTTGATGGCTATATGGTGGATGACTGAGGCAGTACCTATTGCTATTACGGCATTACTTCCTGTGGTATTATTTCCGCTGTTTGGGATTATGAATGGTAAGGCTGTTTCGGCTACTTACTTTAACCATATAATTTTCTTGTTTATAGGTGGATTTATTGTGGCGTTGGCGATGGAAAAGTGGAATTTACATCGAAGGATTGCATTAAAAATATTGCTGTGGATAGGGGTAAGCCCGAATAGGATTCTGATAGGATTTATGGTAGCTACGGCTTTCCTGTCTATGTGGATTTCAAACACAGCTACAGCTATGATGATGGTGCCAATAGCTTTGTCTGTAATCAGTCAGCTTGAGGAGAAGATAGGAGAGGAATATGTGAAGAAATATTCCATTGCTTTGCTTTTGGGAATAGCTTATAGTGCTTCTATAGGAGGTATTGCGACGTTGATAGGGACGCCACCTAACATAGCGTTTACACAGATTTATTCACAAACATTTCCTAGTGCTCCTGAGATTGGTTTTGCCCAGTGGTTTTTATTTGGATTTCCTCTGAGTGTGGTTATGCTTGTTTTTGCATGGTTGATATTATATCTTTTGTTTGTTCCAAAGATGAAGTTTAAAGGTGGAGCGAGGGAGACTATTCAGGAGGAGTATATGAAGCTGGGCAAAATAACTTATGAGGAGGTAATTGTACTTGTTGGATTTGTTATTCTGGCATTGCTATGGCTATTTCGTTCGGGGTTTGATATAAGTGTGGGACACGTAAATGTAAAACTGCCTGGCTGGGCAAAGCTTTTTGCTCATCCTGAGTATTTTAATGATGGGACAGCGGCTATGTTAATAGCTTTGTTATTGTTTATTATACCTTCAAAGAATGACAGGACACAGGCGATTATGGACTGCCAGACATTGGCTAAGTTACCATGGAATATAGTTTTATTGTTTGGGGGTGGTTTTGCCCTGGCAAAAGGATTTACAGATTCTGGGCTGTCGATGTGGATAGCGCAGCGTTTCCATGCTTTGAGTGGTCTGCATTTAATAGTAATTGTGGGAGTAATATCCCTTGTTGTAGTAGTTCTGACAGAGTTTACGTCAAATACAGCAACAACGCAGATGGTTTTGCCAGTGCTGGCATCTATGGCAGTAGGGATGAATATTGAGCCTTTGTTGTTGATGATACCAGCGACGATATCTGCATCTCTGGCTTTTATGTTACCTGTTGCTACACCACCTAATATAATTATTTTTGGTAGCGGAAGGGTGAGAATAGCCGATATGTTGAAGGCAGGTGTGCTGCTGGATTTTATAGGTGTGGTGGTTTTGTTGGTTGTTTTGTATTTGATCATCAGACCAGTGCTAGGGATATAGGGTTCTCAGTTGTGTAGAGTTTTAGTTCTCCCTGCATATCCATACGGAGCATTATGGAGGTATGTGCCTCCCAGCCATGATTGGTAGGTTTGTCTGATAGCACTGCGAGGCAAGGTTTGGGTGCGCCCTGCATTTTCATATGGGGGTTCCTTTAGGGGCAATGCCTAACGTCATTGTTTGGAGGAGATGTTAGGGTTATTCTTCCCAGTCTAGGAGACGTTTTTCGCCGGTGATTTTCTGGATGTCGGCAATGTCTTGTGTTACTTCTAGTACACCACGATAGTTTCCCTGCTGGTCACGCACGGCAAAGTATTGTATAAGCAGGTATTTATCGCGGAAATGTATCCAGAAAGAGGCCTTGTCTTTTTTACCTTCACGAAACTGGTCAACGATTTTATTGACAATGTGGACACTATCTGGAGGATGGCAGTTTTGCACTTTGCGTCCAAGAATCGCCTTTGTACGGGGAAATACGCGATGTGGAGGATCGGAAAAGAATTTGACCTGGTCGTTTTCATCCACGTAGGTGATGTCCAGTGGTAGATGAGAGAAGATAAGGCGGATTTGTTCGGGTGTCAGTTTTCCTGTTAGCAGGTCTACGATACCCTGTGTAGATTGAGTGTTTGCTTCGGATGCCTGCATGATTATTTCCTGTGGTATTGTGGTGAAAGCCAGTCCTATTTCGGCAGCCTGTGGGAAATTGGCATCAATTTCTTCTGTGTTTATAGTTTCAAGCAGAGCAGGTATGAGTACATGGTTTTCGCGGAATATTAGAGTGTATGTATCAAAGAATGTTTCGGCCGAAAGTTTGTGGAATTGTTTTTCGTCAAATGGTTCTGTGTCAAGTATTTGTATTACTTTTTTTATTTTGTCCAGGACAAGGTCCTGTATGTGCCAGAGTAGTGATAGGCATTGATGGTTTTCCCAGTGTTTTTCTGCTATTGGGAAGATAATATTTTGCAGGAGTGAGTAATGTTTAGCAAGGTTTTTTAGTTGGGCAAAGTTCTCCAGGATTTGTGGTATTAGGTCTTTATCTCTAGTCTGGATATATTTTTTTTGCAGGGGACGAAGTGTTTGTAGATGTTTATCTATCTTCTGGTTGTCTAATTTTATAAAGTAAAGAAGTGAATTTTCCTGTGGGCTGAGGGCAGGGTATGATTTGAGTGTTTTGTACAGGAGATTAAAAACTTTGTTGGACACAACTTTGACAGTGTTTATGTCGGGGATACGTTGCATAAGGATATCGAAAGCAGGGAGTATGTCTTTGGGTATGAATTGTATGTCCAGTATGTTGTATTTTTTTACAAGCTGAGCACCGTTTCCACCCTGAGCCAGTTCGGTCATGAAGTCGGCCAGTATTTGAGCGCGTTGTTCTATGGTGTTAGAAATTTCGGACATAGAAGTATGATTTTGTTTTATTGCAAAGATAAAAAGGAATTTTTATAAAATGTATAGTTTATTAGTTTTTCGGTAGTTGATAGTGCGATAGGGGTTTGCAGGCTCCTGCCTGCGAACTGTGTATTTTGGTTACACAAAAAGCGTCGCATTCCTATAGTCGCATAGTAAGTTTAGGGGGAGATTAAACTAAAATAGGGCACACCATTTAAAAAAATTTAATTAACGGCGTGCCCTATTCTGGCGTACATTAATAGTGTTTTTACAGCTTAATAAATTTGCTTGAAAAAACTTTCTGTTTTGTTTCAAGCTTTATTAAATAAACGCCTGAAACCAAATTACTAACGTTTATATGACTTGTCCCGGTAATTACACCTTTTTTGACAATACGGCCCTGTAAATCTGTTATTTCATAGTTTATAGGCTGATAGTTAACAATCCCAAGATTTAATATGTTCACAACGGGATTTGGATAAATGTTTAATTCAATGTTATTACTGGTTAGTGCTGCTGAAGAGGTATTCGTCTTGTTTAACCAATAATTAACAGAACCGGAGAACTGTGAGATCACAATATCATCTTTGCCGTCGTTATTAAGGTCTGTCATGGCAATTGAGTAATTATCGTGTCCTACGTGGTATTGTCCATAGCCAGAATTATCAGTTTGACGGAAGTTGCCCTGCCCGTCATTGAGGAAAAATGTGATATTATCTTTAGAATAATTAACATCATATAAAATTACGAAGTCGTCATAACCGTCGCCATTAATATCACCTCCAGCTATTGAAGGATTATTAGCCCATAGACTTATAGATTGTGCTGTATCCAGTTTACCCTGCGATAGATTAAACAAAATAACAGTCCCATTATTTTCATAACATGTGGCAAGGTCTTTAATGCTGTCCACATTGAAATCACCAACTGCAAAAGATAGTTTGGGACCTTGCTTGTCCAATGTATCCACAAATTCAAAATTATTTCCTGTGGTTTGCTTGTAATACAGGAAGTTACCATGGTAATCACAGATAAATAAATCGTCTTTCCCATCACTATCCAGATCGTAGATAGCAAAATTAATAGTTGTCCCAATTTCAATTGGTTTTCCGTGTGTTTTCAGAGTATCAGGCAAAAGGAAATAATTATTTTTCCCGTCACGTAATGATACGAGTATATGTCCATATAGATCAGTCATATAAGCATCTTGGTAACCATCTTTATTAACATCATAGAAAAATATATCTGGATAGTTAAATGACTGAAGAAAATAATTTTCTGCAATGACATAACCTACATTTTTCCAGCCTTTACGAGTCTCTCTATACTTAACAGGTGCTCGGTAATCACGAAAAACTAACATATCATAAAGAGTGTCAGCATAGAATTTATCTATTACTGCTCTAGGATTCTTAACTTTTATTATATTGCTATCTTTATCATAGACTTTGCCCTGCGGAATAAATTGGGTTGGAGTCACCATTGTATAGGCATAAATAAAACTGTCCTGAGTAGAAACATAAAGCATTGTATCTATAGTAACTCCAGAATAATCCACGCTTTTAAAAAAGTCAATGTAAGTTATATCTGGTGAAATTATGATATTAGTACCTGATGTATCCTGTAAGTTGTATCCACTTTTGAAATGATAAATACTATCGTTTTCGTAGTAAACTAGAGAATTGTTAAAGTCAACGGCGTATAAATCTTGTTTTTTGTCGTGATTAGCGTCTACAAAGTTATAAACCCTATCAATTGGTTCATAATTGTTATTAGCATCCCTTATGGTGTCGATAAGTTTAAAGTGATTTGTTGTTATTCTTTTGAATATCTGATAGTTATTAGAGTTGTGATTTGGATTAATAATTAAATCTAATGTATCATCAAAATTAATATCAGTTGCTATAGGCTTAACACCGTGCAAAACCGCTCCTTGGTCATTTCTCAATGTATCGTAAAAAGTAAACAGGTCTTTCGGTCGATCATATAAAAAAACAAGACTAAAATTAAAGTTATGTTGATATACCTGCATGTAATAGGTTCCCAGGATTAAATCCGGAATAGAATCCCCATTAATGTCTCCTGTAGCTGGATAGATTGCTGAAGGGATAGTCAGGTAATTAGTTGCTCTTAGCTTACCAGAATACTCAAACTCTGGCTGAGTCTGTGAGAATAAAAACGAGAAAGAAAAAACAATAAAAAATAGAACAGAAAAGCGTTTCATGATCTCGGATTTTATTTTTTTGAGTACAGAAATTTAGGAAATTTAATTTAAATTATCTAATAAGTATAAACAGTAAGCTCCATAGAAAGTAAACTTTGCAAAAGAGGTAATAAATTTTCGAAGTATTAAAAACCTTTAAGGTCGCATTATTGCATCCAACCTTCCTGGAAGTGTACTGGATAGGATTTTGGAGAAGATAAAAAAATATTTCAAAAGGCCTGAAATAGAATAGAGATAGTTTGTTAAATCAAAAACAATCATTAACTTTGCACGGCAATAAATTACACAATATATTGTCTAACTAAGTAAAAATCAAAAACAAATACAGTTATGGCAGAAAAAAATTTAACACCAGAAGAAGAAAACTTGCGCGAGATCTCCGAGGAGAAAATCCAGGAAGAGCTTCGCGAGCGCCAGGAAATGGCAAAAATCAGGGGCGAGGAAGAAGTAGAGAGCGATGCTGAGGATGCCTCTGAGATAAAGAAAGAACTTTTGAAAGAGGAAGAAGCGCAGGTTATGAATGCTTCAACTCTGGATTTTGACTGGGATTCAGTGTCAAAGAGGAGCACAGTTTATAAGGGTGAAAAGCTCAAGGAACTTGAGGAAAAGTACAAGACATCACTTCGCACTTTCCAGGAAGGTGATATTGTAACAGGTAAGATTGTAAATATTACTGACCGTGAGGTAGTTGTAAATATTGGTTATAAATCAGAAGGAGTTGTTCCGTTGAATGAGCTTCGGTATAATCCAGACATAAAGGTTGGAGATGAAATTGATGTTTATATAGAGAAGCTGGAGGATGCAGATGGTCAGTTGAAACTTTCGCACAAGAAGGCCCGCTTGCTCAAGGCGTGGGATAAGATTAATGAGGTATACAAGACAGGAGAAGTTGTTAAAGGATATATTAAGTGCCGCACAAAGGGTGGTATGATTGTCGACTTGTGGGGAATCGAATGTTTCTTGCCAGGTTCACAGATTGATGTTAAGCCTATTCGTGACTATGATGCTTTTGTAGGTCAGTGGATGGACTTCAAAGTAGTACGTGTTAATCCTGAGTTTAAGAACGTAGTTGTTTCACACAAGGCAATCATAGAGGAAGAGCTCGAAGAACGTAAGAAGGAAATTATCAGCCAGCTAGAGCGTGGTCAAGTTCTTGAGGGTACTGTTAAGAATATCACATCTTACGGTGTGTTTATGGATCTTGGTGGTGTTGACGGTTTGATTCACATTACAGACCTGAGCTGGGGCCGCATCAATCATCCAAGTGAGCTTGTACAGCTTGACCAGAAATTGCAGGTAGTAGTTCTGGACTTTGATGAGGAGAAGAAACGTATTGCATTAGGACTCAAGCAGCTTCAGCCACATCCATGGGAGAGCCTTGATCCAAATCTGAAAGAAGGTGATGTAGTAGAGGGTAAAGTTGTAGCAGTTACAGACTTTGGTGCATTTGTAGAGATTCAGCCAGGTGTAGAAGGTCTGGTACACGTAAGTGAGATGACCTGGTCTACCCATCCACGCAATCCTCATGAGCTAGTTAAGGTAGGTGATGTTGTTAAGGCAAAGATTATTAGCCTTGACCGTGAGGAGCGTCGTATGTCATTGAGCTTCAAGCAGCTTAAACCAGATCCATGGGAGAAGATCGAGGAGAAATATCCTATAGGTTCAAAACATGTTGGTAAGGTACGTGCTTTTACAAGTTTTGGTGTTTTTGTAGAGCTAGAGGAAGGTGTTGATGGTCTGATTCATATATCAGATTTGAGCTGGACAAAGAAGATTAATCACCCAGCTGAGTTCACACAGATTGGCAATGATATAGAAGTTGTTGTTATAAACATTGACAAGGAGCATCGCCGTCTTGGTTTGAGTCACAAGGCAGTAGAGGAGAATCCGTGGGATGTTTATGAAACAATTTTCAAGAAGAATGATATTTTCCAGGGAATTATTACCAAGATAGATGACAAGACAGCTACAGTAATGTTGCTTCCTTATGGTGTGGAGGCAGTAGCAGATATTAGCCACTTGCAGAAAGAAGATGGTACAACAGCAAAGGTGGATGAGAAACTTCCATTTAAGGTAATAGAGTTTTCAAAGGCTGCAAAGCGTATTGTTGTTTCACACCGCAAGGTATGGGAAGATGCCAAGAAAGTAGAAGAAGGTATCGATGTTGATGAGCTCAAGAAGAAGATAGAGACAACGCTCGGAGATCTGGAAGCTTTGCAGGAGCTCAAGAAGCAGATGGAGAATGGAGAAGATAAGCAGGCAGAATAAATTTTAAAATAAAACGTTTTAAAAGCGGATGGCCACGGGGCATCCGCTTTTTTATTAGTGGTAAGTTTTGTATTTTTGGTAAAAAAGTAAAAACAAGACAATTATGAAGCGTTTGTTATTGTTAAGCATAATATTATTGTCGTGGAGGTGTCTATTTTCACAGGAGTATGTCAAGGCAGTGAAATTAGGTACTATACGCACAGATTTTGAGTTCACCCCAGAGTGGCAATATATATCATCGGATCTGTATTTGTTTAATACGGATAAGTTTGCAGATATTCTCAATCAGGTATTGACGGGTAAGAAGAAGAGTTTGTTTAGGCGCAATCGTCTGGAGCTGAAGAATATTTTGATAACCATGAATCTGCAGGGACTAAAGGGATATGAAAAGATAACTTTTCCTTTATACAATTTTGTGGTGAGTAAGGATGAAGAAGGCAATGTTAAGGTCAATACAGAGACTAATGAGGTTATAAGGATAATAGATAATTATCCAGCACCATCTGTTAATGATTTTATTACGGCCAAGGTGGATGTGAAGGTTATTACCAAGGATGATGAGGTAAAAGTGTATAAGCTAGCGGCCAGCCAGCTTGAGACAATAGCTAATGTGGTGACCAATCCATCGACAGCTGTTATTAAGCTCGTAGGCGAGTTTGGAAAGATGATACAGGCAGCTGCTGATGAGAAAGAGTATCACTTTACTTCTACGATAAGGATTTATGAGAATGATAATTTTAACCAGCGTTTACATTCAATAGTAGTGTTTGTGTTTTTGCCCAGTCAGCTAAAGGATGAGAAAGTAAAGGTTGATTTGTCGGAGCTGGATAGTGCACTGAAGGATACAAGTATGGTGATAAACCGTAAGTTTTTGCACAAGTATGTGAAGGTCAAGAAGTATCCTTATGTTGTGATTGTTAATTATAAGTCCAAATACATACCTGATGTGCCAGAAGAGATTGATTTTGATGTATTAAAGGCTAGAGAGTCAAAACTTAGTCTTGATTTATCCAAAGGTGTGATTAACAAGGAGATATATGAGTTAGAGAAAGAACTTCTGGAGTATTTGAAGCTTTATGCACAATTTCAGATGGATTTGAATAATTATTTATTGAATCTGGAGAATAAGACCACAGAGGACTTTTCGAAATTTTATTATTATCTGGTACGTGATTACTGGAGGATGAAGAATTATTACAAGATAGTCAGCCAGGCCAGGAAGGATAACAAGATTTACCAGGATGAGTTTAAGTCTTTGTATGACAAGTTTATGATGAGGGTAAACATGCATCTGGATCAGAACAGCAATCTCCAGAAGATACGTACGCTTGTTGAGACTTTATATTATCTGGAGAACACGCCAGAGCACAGAATACCGATGGATAGTAATAGTATAGAGGGTTATTTAACCAAGCTTTATGGGGTGCCGTTGCCAGAGAGTGAGAATAACACACCTGTCATGCAGGTTTTGAATAAGTGGGTTAATAAGCTGGAGTCTTATCAATATGATCACGTGTATGCAAGACGTTTTGCCAGTTTGCGGCTCTTGCCAGTCAATTCAGAGTCATACAAAAAGATCATAAAGGCCCAAAGGGAGTATAGTCTGACACAATGCCATAGGTGTAAAGACAGTCTCAATGCTATAGTTTCTGGTTTTCAGGTTAAATATGAAAAATATCAGCTAGCCAAGGCAAAGAGCGAATTTGACAAGGTAAAAGCAGATGCAAAGGTTGCGATGATAGGTATAACAAAGCGTCTTAGCTGTATACGTCAGAAACTGAGAGAATATCCAGGAGCTAAGCCAGAGTATCTTCAGCTTATCGAACAGGATGCTGTGAAACTGGATGACCAGAGGCAGGCTTTGTTGGCCTCTTTGAATAAGAATTATGTTTTCACATCTGTGGATGAGATCAGGGAGGTCACCTCAGATATACATAGTAGTCTGGAGAATTTGCAGACAGATATAGAAAGCTTGTGTAAGCAAGAGCCGCAGGTATGTGACTGCACCAGACCATGGGAGGGCATAAACAGACAAGTGGATACACTGCAGCATAAGCCTCAGGTAGATAGTACACAGACCACAGGCAAGGGTGCTAAGCCGGAAAAATTGTAATATTTTATAAATGAAGGTCACAACAAAACTTATTGGACTGATTGGTTTTCCTCTGGAGCATTCTTTTTCGGAGCGGTATTTCAATGAGCGTTTTGCACGTCTGGGGTATGATTTTATAGAATACAGGAATTTTCCCCTGGAGGATATAGAGGAATTGCCAGAGCTCCTGGAGTTGATACCAGAGATTTGTGGGCTCAATGTGACGAGTCCACACAAGCGAAGTGTGCTAAAATTTTTGAATGAGGTAGAGTCTGAGGCAGAGCAGGTTGGTTCTGTTAATACGATAACAATCAGGCGAGGAGACGATGGATTGTGGCTAAAGGGTTATAACACAGACATTGTTGGTTTTGAAAAGAGTTTCGTACCACTGTTGGAGCCGCACCACACCGCTGCACTAATATTAGGAACGGGTGGTGCGGCTCGTGCAGTGGCTTTTGTCCTCAGGAAGTTGGGTATTGAATATCGTTTTGTGTCCAGGCATTTTAAGCCGGAGGATGCTTTGTTGTACTCGGATCTTGATATGGAGGTAATTAAGCAATTTAGTATAATTATAAATGCTACGCCACTGGGTATGTATCCCAAGGTTGGGCTTTACCCTCCTATTCCTTATAAATATATCACTCAGAAACATTTGCTTTTTGACCTGGTATATAACCCAGAGCTAACGAAGTTTCTGGAATTTGGTAAAGAAAGAGGGGCTAAGATAAGCAATGGATTGCAAATGCTGTATGAACAGGCAGATGCAGCATGGGAGATTTTTAGTCGTTGTGGTTGTGTGGATTAAGGACTGATGAGCATGTAAATTTTAATGTTTTTCTTGTTTTCGTCCTGCAGGAAGAAATGGATTGTTAGCTTGATAGCATTGCCATCTTTTCTGAGGAACTGGTATGAGTCACTGATTTCTTTGTGTTCGAGGGCAAGCTTGAAGTTGTTGTAAAATTTGGCTTTTTCGGTCTGAAGAATATAGTTTTCGAAAGGTTTGTTTAGCATTTCTTCGGGTGTGTAGTTTAGTATTTCTGCTATCCATGTGTTAACTTCTATTATTTTCTTGCTACGGTTAAGTACTATACGGCCAGTGGTTTTGTCATACAGGTTTAGCAGGAATTCAAACTGTTTCTTTTGTTTTTCGAATTCTTCTTTTTCTTTTCGTAGTTTTCTTTCCTCACGGCGCAATATACGAGTTTCTTTACTAATTTCTTTTACCTGGATACGTAGCTGGCGTTCGAGCATCCTGGCTTCAGTGATATCAATAGCAATGAATAGTACTTTTATAATGTTGTTGGATGTATCTCGGATAGCTACTAGGTATTGCTGCATCCAGATGGTTTGTTCCTCTTTCAGGGTTATTGATTCTTCTGTGCTTATGATTTTACCTGAGAGCATCTGCTCCCATTTTTCTTTGTATTTGGGGTTTAGGATGTCAAAGCCAGTGAATTCGCTTATATATTTACCTACGAAAAAACTGTTAGCTTTTTCATAAAGAGAGGCTAGTTTGTCATTGACAGATAGGATTTTCCCATTTTCATCCAGCTCTACCCGATAAGCGAATTGGTCTATCAGATTGAGTGTGGTATTGTATTCTTTTTCGAGGTTTTTGTATTGTGTGTTCAGAGTGGATAGCTGTTGTATTTTTTCCTGGAGTTCTTTTTGTTGTTGTTTGAATTGTTCTGTTTGTTGTTCATATCGTTTGAGCAAGTGCTCTGTTTCTTGCGCTACTTTCCAGGATGAGAGGTTAGCGCTAATATGTCCGGCTATTTCTTTGAGGAATTCGAGCTGGTATTGTTCGAGTTTTTTAAAGGAGTCTATTTCCATAGCTCCAATGAGGAGGTTGTTGTAAATGAGAGGAACCAGCACAATGGCATTGGGCTTGACCTGTCCCAGAGCAGATGTGATTATTTGATAATTTTCTTCAATATTTTCAATATATAAGATTTCGGGTGTTTTGTATAGTTTGGCAAAGAGTCCTGCAGAGGCTGGTACTTTTCTGTCTATTATTTTTTCTTCATTGAAGGCATAGCAGGCTATGAGTGTGAAGTAAGGTTGCTGGTCCTGCTCATCTTGTTCGAGGATAAACAGTCCACCCTGGAATGCATCAAGGTATTCCACGCCAGCTTTGATGATCTGGAAACTCCATTTGGATAGTTCTTCTTCCCTGTGGCTAAGTATGTTAATGAATTTTTCTATTCCAGCGTTACGCCATGCGCGGATTCGTTCCTCTTGCTCGCGTTTTTCTATGTCTTTATGAACGTTCTGCAGATGCTCACGAATTTTCAAGAGGTTGTATCCGAGTATATCGCTGTTAGAGATAGGTGTGAATTGGTATTGGTAGTTGCCTTTGGATAGCTCAGCAGCAAAGGCAGTGTATTTCTTAAAATTGTCAATAAGATGATTATAGACTTTTTCCAGGGCAATATAATTATCGCCTTTGATATCGATTTTTTCGCCGATAGTACCGAGTGAAAGCTGTTCCAGTCGCTTACGTACATTATTTATTTTCTGAAGGATAAGATTTTCTATGATAAGGATGAAGATAAGCGAGATAATTAAAGAAAGGAAGACTGCGATGATGTAATAGGTCTTGAATTTTTGTGTATAATTGTAAAAGTCATCTTTATAAAGGGAAATGGCCAGGAAATAGCCATATTGTGGCATGTATTTAACGTAGAGGATTTTTTGTTGGCCAGAGGCAGTTTCAGGCCATCGGTATTCTATCTTGAGTATGTTTTTGGTATTTTTAGCAGAAAAGATTCGATAAAAAATATTTGTGTTTTTGATGTTTTCGCCTTCGAGCAAAGGATGCAATAGAAGGTTGCCTTGTTCGTCGATAAGCACAGGGTAACCTTTATTGAGGTAAACTTGTGATTCGAAGAAAGTTTTAAATTTTTCGGAAAACCACTGGTCATTGAGCAAGAGGATAGCGCCTTTTATGTTTTTTCCCAGGAAGATTGGCACAATACCCAATTTATAGATATTGTCTTTGATCTTGATTTTTTCGACAAATGTTTGTTTGTTTTCTATGTAGAGTGCTACTTCTGAGTTGTTTGGGAAATAGTATTTACTACCATGACGTTTGAGGTCATCGATATCTGAGAAGGTGACCACATATCCATCCTCGAATTTTTGCACAATAGCTATAGGAGTGTTACTGAGGAATTTGATGTATTTAACGAAATTCTCATCTATTGGTCTGCCCTGGATAAGTATAGGTGAAAGGATAGCAATATTTTCTTCCTGTGTGTTGATATTAATAACAGGGATCTGAGTGCGGATATGTTGCTCAGAGATTGTCTGGCTATTGATGTAGTTGTTAATGATTTTAATCCTATAGAGGAATTGCTTATTGGCCTGCTCCTCCTGGTCAATGATGAGGTTTTCGAGGGTACTGAGGTCTTTCTTGACAGTGGTTTCTATAAAGTCGATAACAATGTCGTTTGTTTTGTTGTATAAAAAACTCGCTATCAGTGCAAAAAAGATGATAAGAACGATAATGGATACCAGTAATATTCTATTAATAAAACGTCCGATCATGAACAAAAAAATTTTTCTTAGTTCTTATCCCGTATAGGCAAGCGTAAGTTCGTAGTTTTTTTGATAAAATTAAAAAGAAAAATGGATTTTTCAATAAAAATTTTATTTTTGCCTATAAAAGGAAAAGAGTAAACAAATTTAATCATGGGCAAAGTAATTGCTATCGCCAACCAGAAAGGCGGTGTTGGTAAGACTACCACAGCTATTAACCTTGGTGCCAGTCTGGCAGTCCTGGAGAAAAAAGTTTTGATTATAGATGCTGATCCCCAGGCAAATGCGACATCGGGGTTGGGATATGATCCTAAGACTATAGAAAAAAGTATTTATGAATGCATTATCGAAGATTCTGATCCAAATGATTTTATTATTCATGTGGAGGAGCTGGAAGGACTGGACCTGCTGCCTTCTCATATAGATCTGGTTGGAGCAGAGATCGAAATGCTAAATTTCCCTGAGAGGGAAAAAGTCTTTAAGCGAATCATTGAAAAAATAACCACACCTTATGATTACATTTTCATTGACTGTTCGCCATCGCTGGGGCTTTTGACATTGAATGCTTTGACAGCAGCAGATTCTGTTATTATACCTGTTCAGTGCGAATATTTTGCTCTTGAGGGATTGGGTAAACTTCTTAACACCATTAAGTTGGTGCAGAACACTCTAAATCCAGATCTGCAGATTGAGGGCTTTTTGATGACAATGTATGATCCTCGTTTGAAGCTAGCAAACCAGGTAGTAGAAGAGGTGAGGCGTCATTTCCAGGATATGGTCTTTGATACTATTATTCAGCGTAATATTCGTATTACAGAGGCTCCAAGTCATGGTCGTCCAGTGATTCTTTATGATGCAAAGTCTAAGGGTGCGTTGAATTATTTGAATCTGGCAGAAGAGCTTATAAAGAGAAACGAGCAAGTAGCAGTTGAAGGTTAAATAAAATCTCAATATAATCATGGCAACAAAAAGAGGACTTGGGAAAGGTCTTGGTGCATTAATACCAGATGAGCCTTTACATAATCCTAAACCTGTAGAAGAGGCTATTTCCACACCTTCGGTGGCAGAGATAGAATTAGACAAGATAGAGACAAATCCTTACCAGCCACGTGCTGTCTTTGATGAGTCAGCTTTGCAGGAATTGGCAGAGTCAATCAAGCAACTAGGTGTTATACAGCCTATTACAGTCCGAAAAGTAGCTAAAGACCGCTATCAGCTAATTTCAGGAGAGCGTCGTCTGCGTGCTGCCAGGCTTGCAGGCTTGAAGACCATCCCTGCTTTTGTCCGTAGCACAGATGACAACAATATGCTCCTGGAAGCCCTGGTGGAGAATATTCAGCGCGAGGATCTTAACCCAATAGAAATTGCCATTTCATTTAAGCGCTTGATAGAGGAGCTGAATCTGACTCAGGAGCAGTTGAGTAAGACTACAGGTAAGGGGCGCTCGACAATTGCTAATTATCTACGTTTGCTCAACCTACCGCCAGAGATACAGGCTGGTCTGAGAGCAGAGAAGATAACAATGGCACATGCAAAGGTGCTGGCCTCTATACCAGATAAGTTCACACAGATTAAGGTTTTTTACAAGATTCTGGCAGGTGGTCTTAGTGTCAAGAAGACAGAGCAGCTTGTCCAGGACCTGATGAGCGAAGAGAACAAGGAGAAAAAGCAAACCAAATCCAGCTTGCCAGAGGAATATGTCCAGTGGAGAGAAAGCCTTAAAAAGGGTCTTAATACAAAAGTAGATCTGAAAGTCAGCAAAGAAGGTAAAGGGAAACTGGTTATTAATTTTGACAATGAGGAGCAATTGAAGCAGATAATGAACAAACTAAAATTGGCTTCAGAAGAATAATGCTACAATGAGACGCATTTTTGTAATAATGGGCCTGGTATTTTTGTTTAATTGGAATTTGTCAGCACAGAAAGACACTGTTGTAACCAAGAGTCACAAAGATTTAGTCCCTGTATATTTGTCAGCTGTCCTGCCTGGTGCAGGACAGATTTATAATGGTAAGTGGTGGAAAGTGCCATTTATATATGCTGGTTTGGGGGGAACTTTTTATTTGTACCAAAATCTAGATTACCAGTATCATGTGCTTTTGCAGGATCTGGTAACTATGCAGAATGGATATTCTTTTACTATTTCTGGTATCAAGGATATAAATACTCTCAAAAGTACAAAAGACCAGTTCAGGAATTGGCGTGACCTGACAGCAATAGGTTTTTCACTGGTATGGCTTTTGAATGTGGTGGATGCTTATGTGGATGCAGAGTTTAAGGATTTTGATGTTTCACCGGATTTGTCCATAAATTATACGCCTATATATGATTTTTCATCTCATCAGGCAATACCAGCTGTGTCGGTGAAGGTGAGGTTTTAGGTATTATGTTTGTTAGTAATTTCTTTGAAAAACAATGAATTATGAGGAAGATTTTTACAGTATTTTTAGGATTAATGTTTTTTTTGTCTGCATGGACACAGGATGATTCATTGATAACGAGTCAAGTTGTTGAGAATCTTGATGAGTTGATGGGTTTGTGGTATGTGCGCAACCCACATGATACTTTTGTAAGCAGTACAGGGTTGGATCATAAGCTTGAGACGCCTGATTCTGTTATTGTACAACGTCTGCATTATATTCCCACAAGTATTCCATTGACATTTAATTATCGTGTTAGACGCTGGATAGATTTTTACCTGAAACAAGAGCAAGCTTTACCTACCTTTCTGGGGCTGGGAAGAGTGTATTTCCCTATCTTTGAGCAGATTCTGGATAAATATGGTTTGCCATTAGAGCTTAAATATTTACCTGTGATAGAGTCGGCTTTTAATATCAGGGCACGCTCGCGTGCAGGAGCTGTGGGACTATGGCAGATTATGTATGGCACAGGAAAATTATATGGTCTTGAGATAAATAGCCTGGTGGATGAACGTATGGATCCCTACAAAGCCACAGATGCCGCTGCTAGAATTTTGAAAGATCTGTATGATAAGTACCATAATTGGTATTTGGCCCTGGCTGCATATAATGCAGGGCCAGGAAATGTGAATAAGGCTATCAGGCGTTCGGGAGGTAAGACTGATTTCTGGCAGATTTATCCATACCTGCCAAGAGAAACAAGGGGATATGTGCCAGGATTTATTGCTGTTGTTTATTTGATGAATTACGCCACAGAACATAATTATTACCCACGCAATCCAGGTTTTGCCCTTGCGGCGGACACAGTAATGGTTAATGATACTCTCCACCTGAAGCAGGTAGCACAGGTCCTTAACATACCTTTGCAACAGTTGCGTGATCTTAATCCACAGTATAAACTCGATATCATACCAGGCCATATTAAGCCTTATCCATTGCGTTTGCCAGTTAATAAGGTGTTGAATTTTATAACATTAGAAGATTCTATTTATCATTACAAGGATTCTGTATTTTTCCCCAAAAATGTGATTGTCAGTGTTAATACTCGTTCGTATTATGCTAGAGGGTATTCCAGACCCACACCATGTTATACCAATACCAGGGGTAAGGTGAAACTTTATTACAGAGTCAAACCTGGCGACACTTTTGGTTTTATAGCAGATTGGTATGACGTTACTATTCGTGAGCTCAAGTGCTGGAATAATCGCTGGTCTAACCGTCTGCGTGTTGGTGAAAGACTCGTGGTCTATGTGCCTGCCAGCAAGGTAAGCCTGTATAAAAAGATTAATAGCCTTAGCTTTGAGCAAAAACAGAGGCTCACAGGTACACCAATAGTTAATACCAGTAAGCCCAAAGATCCGAATTATGTATATTATCAGATACGCAGGGGTGAGAGTCTTTATACCATAGCACGCCGTTTTCCTGATATTTCCTACAGTGACCTGGTCAAGATAAACGGTTTCACAGATTACGAGGTAAGGCACTTAAAGCCAGGCCAGTGGATAAAAATAAAAAAGAAAGATTAATGCAGGACAGATCTGAAATATTTCATAATGCTGTCAGAGAGGTTATTCCGTCCTGGCAGGGCGAAAGTGATAACCGTTATGACCAGATACGATTCCTCAATTTTTCTTATTACATGATTGATGCTTTGCCAGAGGAGGTAGCCAGATGCTATAATCTGGAAGAGATAGAGCTTATTAACACATATATTTACCACTGGAGTGAAACATTTGAGATACTCCGCAAGCTACCAGGACTTAGCAGGATAAAGATAACGATTCCTTCGGCTTATGTGTTACCAGATGATTTTCTGGACAGGATTGTGTGGCTGGAGATAAAACCATATCAAAGCGAGGCATTTTTCCCTAAGGTCCAGAAAGGAGTAGAGATAATGGATCTGCGGGATAAGTTTCTTAGCATTGACACATTTTTTAAGTTTAATGAGAAAATTTTTAATCTGCCAAATCTGGAATATCTGAGCCTTGGATCATTAAATCTAGAGACCCTACCAGAACAAATAGGCAATCTAAAGGCATTGCGCAAACTGGATCTGACTTATTGTTCATTGCGCAGTCTTCCCTCCAAAATAGGACAGCTCACAAATCTGGAAGAGCTATATTTACAGTTTAATGATCTGGAAGAAGTGCCTTTAGAATTAAGCATGCTTGAGAATCTAAAAGTGCTTGACCTGACGTCTAATTATTTGCAATATTTACCAGACCTGAGTAATCTGGTACATTTGAGGGAATTGTATCTATCAGAGAATCAGTTTAATGTGTTTCCTGAGTTTTTGTTGAACATCACAGGTCTGGAAATACTCAATCTATCGGGTAATTATATCAAAGCATTACCAGAAAATATTAATAAACTTCAGAGCCTTCGAATACTTGATGTCTCGGGTAACAAGTTGTCTACCCTACCTGGGAACTTTGTTTTTCCAAAACTCGAAGAATTATATTTATCGCGTAATAAAATTACACATTTGCCTGGAGGTTTCGTTGCAAATAATACCATGACAATCCTAGAGATAGCTGGTAATATGCTTGAGGCATTGCCTGATGATTTCGGTAAATTATACCGTCTGGCCAGGCTAGACCTTAGCGAAAATAGAATTATTTCGTTGCCAGAGTCATTTGTTTTCTTGCAGCACCTGGGAGAGCTTAATCTCTCTGGTAATGGGCTAACAGATTTGCCAGAGCAGTTTGTATCCCTCAGATCATTGAAAGTTTTGTATCTAGCTTATAATCAGCTGTATGGCTTGCCAGATCTTCCTTTCTCCCTGTTGAAGTTGGTTTTGTCATTCAACCGTTTTGAGCAAATGCCAGAGACAATAGGTAAGTTGCTGTATCTGACAGAGCTTTACCTGGATCATAACCAGCTGATGAGTGTATCGGGACAGATTGGTAAATTGCGTTCTCTTATTGTCCTGAACCTGAGTGATAATAATATAAAACAGCTGCCGCCACAGATAGGATTCCTGGACAATCTAGATGAGCTAAATATTAGTAATAACCCTGTGGAAAATATTCCTGAAGAGATAAACCAGCTTCCTTCGAATTTATACTTTTATGCTGTACGTACTCACCTGTCTGACCAGCAGAAAGATCAGCTAAAGCAGCTAGCTAAGAAAAAGAATTGGGTGTTGTTGATCTAAATATAGTGATATGAGGAAGCTGTTGATTATATTCATGGTCCTGTTGGTGTTTCCGGCATGTTCGCCATATTACCATGGTACTGGTGCCCGAAAGTATATTTTTTCGCAGCCAGATACAATGGTCTATACATGGGTATCCCGGAATGATTCATTAATTGATACTTCTACTGTGATGATTTACAGACATGGGGATACGGTTTTTTCAATAACCTATGCCTTTGATTCAACGCTGGCTATTTACAGGAATTATTTGATAAAGCCCGAAGGTCTGGAATTATTCCAGTATTTTCACCTGACTAATAATTTAATAATGTTTTATCAGATTAAGCAAGGAATGGAATTTAGCTTTGACTCCAGACATGTGGGTAAGAAAAGGGAAAAATCAGTATTTAATTGGCCAGAACGTAAATTATATCTAGCAGAGATGACTAAGAGTATTGGAAGCCAGCTGGATACAATTACACTGGGCGATAGTATTCTACCAGTGCTTCGTGTGGATTTAAAATATCATTTTGTTAATAAAGACAGGAATAGCAGGGAGTCTAATGCTGATCTGCCGGGTAAGATGAGTTATTACATTTATCCAGGACTAGGGGTTATATATATGACCGAGAGTCCTGGTTATGTTGAGGAAGTTATAAAAATCCAGAAATATCAAAACCAGGAGCCATGATCTATTCAATGACAGGATTCGGTCGTAGTGAATACCAGGACGAGAAGATCTATGTCAGGGTTGATATAAAATCGGTTAATAGCAAAGCATTTGATCTGAAACTAAAATTACCTGTGGATTATTACCACAAAGATCCAGTATTGAGGAGCTATTTACAACAAAAACTTGTTCGCGGGAAAATAGAGTGTTTCATAACACTAGAAAGACAGGATATCGTTCCTTATGAAATAAATCAAAGCATTGGAGAACAGTATTTCCAGGCTATACAATCCCTGGCTAAAAAATTGGGGTATAACCCCAAAAGAATAAACATGATAGAGACCATTATGCGCTTGCCAGATATACTCAGGCCAGGCCGCGCAGAAGGCGATGAGCAGACATGGGAAAAAGTGGTGGAAACAATAGATCAGGCAATAGTACAGTTGATTTCTTTCCGACGGCAGGAAGGTCTGGCTCTGGAAAAGGATCTGCTCAAGCGTGTGGAACTAATCGAGACTTACCTTTCACAGGTACCACAGTATGAAAAAGAAAGAATAGAAAAGGTCAAAGAACGCCTGCTGACAGCGTTAAGCGAGCTGAAAGTGGACCACGACAGGGAACGTTTTGAGCAGGAAATGATTTATTATCTCGAGAAATATGACATTACAGAAGAAAAGGTGCGCCTGCAGAATCATATAGATTATTTTCGTCAGACAATCAGCGAAAATACTGCCACAGCAGGTAAGTCCCTGACATTTATCTCACAGGAGATGGGCAGGGAAATTAACACAATGGGTTCCAAGGCTAATCATTTTGCAATACAGCAGCTCGTGGTAAAGATGAAAGATGAACTGGAAAAGATAAAAGAACAACTGGCTAACGTTTTATAATCACCTGTATATGGAACGCTACCTTTCCCTGGGCATAATGTCCGGCACATCTTTAGACGGTCTGGATCTGGCTTTGTGCGAGTTTCGGTATGAGAGAAGCATGAAGCACACAAGCGATGATAAAACTGAGGGATCATGGTCTTTTCAGATTCTCGAGGCCAGGACAGTGCCTTATCCCAGGGAATTAGCTTTGGAGCTACGGAAAGCGCAGAAGGGAAGTGCTTTGAATCTTATTGCTTTGCATAAACGCTATGGCAAGTTTATAGCGGAGAAAGTAAATGAATTTCTGGTGGGCAAGAGCAGACCAATGCTCATAGCCTCGCATGGACACACGGTTTTTCACTACCCAGATGCAGGGATAAATTTTCAGATTGGTGATGGTGCTATTATTGTCTCGCTGACAGGCCTGCCTGTGGTGTGCGATTTCCGTTCGCAGGATATTGCCCTGGGTGGCCAGGGAGCACCTCTGGTGCCAGCCGGGGATTATTTTTTATTCCCCGGCTACAATATCCTGCTTAACCTGGGCGGATTTTCCAATGTGACGATTCGTAATCGGATGATAGCCTTTGATATTTCGCCAGTTAATTATGCCTTGAATTATTTTGCCCGTCAGTTTGGATTGGAATTTGACCGAGATGGACAGCTAGGACGAAAAGGCAAGGTATACCCCCCTTTGCTTGACCAGCTTAACAATCTGGATTATTACTCCATGGAGCCACCTAAATCTTTGTCAGACCACTGGTTTTATAACGAATTTTTGCAAGTTCTGGAAGCACATAAAATAGACATTATGGACAAGTTCGCCACTGTGTACCATCACATTGCGTGGCAGATTGCCAGTGTGGTTAACCAGGAAAAAGGACGTGTGCTGGTCACAGGTGGTGGCGCAAAGAATAAGTATTTGATAGAGTTGATCAGGTCACAGGTTAAAAATGAAGTCATTATTCCAGACCCACTTCTGGTAGATTTTAAGGAGGCTATGGTCTTTGCATTCCTTGGACTATTGCGCTGGCTGGGGAAGGAGAATGTTTTTTCCTCTTTTACAGGTGCTGGGCGTAATAGCATCAGTGGTGCTGTTTATTTGCCATAAGACTATACCTTTGGACTGATGATAAAAAATTTTTATTCTTTTCTCTGTGCTAAAATCTCTGTTCATTTTTGTATCCTATAGTTAAATCCTATGGGATATTATACCAAACACCAGATAAATCGGGACAGGATATGCCGATGCTACAGACAAATTGTCCAATTAGCTTAAAGCTGTTTGCATTATGTGTTTGTTAAATAATGCATTATACAAAAAGTTAATCCGTATTATTGGACTATATTGTGTGTCAAATCGGTATTATTTTGCTAAACCTTTGAAGAAATATTATAAAACATTCTTTTTACTGCTTTACATCAGAGAAGATTTGTTTAAAAAGTTTAATATTTAATATAAAAAGCTGTGAAAATGAGAGGGTTACTTAAACTAACAGGTTTACTGTTCGCAACAATATTGATACTAGTATTTACAAGTTGCGAAAAATTTGAAATATCCGGAGAAGAAACACTGGTAGTAAAAAAAATAACATATTCCGGTTGTAAAAGTTCTAACAAAAAATCATTAAAAACAGAGACCATAACACTGAAAGCAATCAATGATAATGAACTAAAAATAACTCATAGTAATGTTGTTTTCCCCTGTTGTCCTAATGGTGAATTAAAAGCAGAGGCTTACCGGTCCAATGATACAATTTTTTTGAATGAATATTATACTGATATCTCTTGTGATTGTCTTTGTCCTTATGATCTGGAATATACAATAGGAAAACTTGATTATGGCAAATATACTGTGGTTCTGAAAATTTATAATCACGAGCATTTTACCTTTAAATTTAATTTTAATCCAAACACTGATAAAACAATAACTATCAGAAATAATTAAGATGGGGAGATTAATTAGAGTAACAGATGCAGCATTGTTTTTTATAATAACTGTTTTGCTATTTAGCTTCATCTCCTGTAATAATAAAATGAGTGAAATAAAAAAGGATGAAGCTGTTATAATTTACGACGGAGACCCTGCGGTTGATGGTTATGGATGGTTTTTGTCTATAAATGAGATGAAATATAAACCTATAGAATTAGACACGGAATTTTGCAAGGACGGATTAATTGTAAATGTTAAATATCAATTATTGGATACTAAATGGTCTTGTAATTGGCAAAGGAAAGAATATCCTCTAATAAAAATTATTGATATTGCTAAAGAATAAGGAATTATGAAGTACATTAGATTACGGTATTCCTTATGAAGTTGTTGTTGAAGTTGGTGGATTTATAATACCAGCTAATGATACTTTAAAAATTGAATATCCCCGGTTAGGCGGAATACTTTGGAGTGAAAAATATTCTTTTTTAGCAAACGAAAATACAAATCCTCCATTGCCTAAAGGCTATTATTACACAGCATTCTTGCAATCATTCAAAATCGGAGATATTCAAACAGAAGAAAAACATTTTAGAATAAATTTCACTGTCAAATAACAACTCTGACCACCTACAGACTCATAGCACAGTTATAATCAAAAAATATTTTACAACAGTTTTTTGTTTAACATATCTGAGTTTGCTAACAAAAATTTAATAATATTCTTTCCTTTCTATATCGTTTTTTATAAACCTTTGGACAGGCACTTGACCGGAACCCTGGAGGAGATTTATAATTTTTTAAAACTCAAATTAATAAAATACAAGCAAGTCTGTCTATGTGTATCTAGACACGCATCGATATTTTATCTGCTGGTTTTCAGTGGAGAAGGGTAGTATTGCTCATTGTTTTCTGTACTTTGTATAAAAAAAATATTTTTTTGTTATTGCGGAATTGCTGTTTACCAGGCATTTGATTTTGATTTGTTACAAAAAAAATTATCTTTGCAACATTTGAAAAGTAGTATTAAAATGTTTAAATCATTGATACGATGAAATTTGCTGAGTATAAGCAGCTGAATTTACCAGAGATTAATAAAGAGGTATTGAAGTACTGGAAGGAGAATAATACCTTCCGCAAGAGTTTGAACTTGAGAGAGAACAATGAGCCTTTTGTTTTTTACGAAGGGCCACCATCAGCAAATGGACGTCCGGGAATTCATCATGTGCTCTCCCGTACTATAAAAGACCTGTTTTGCCGTTACAAGACAATGCAGGGATATTATGTAGAGCGTAAGGCAGGATGGGATACACATGGTTTGCCGGTCGAGCTTCAGGTGGAGAAAAAACTTGGCATTAACAAATACGAAATTGGCGAAAAAATATCTGTCGAAGAATATAATCGTCACTGCAAGCATGATGTAATGCAATATACTGATGTATGGGAAGAGCTGACCGAGCTCATGGGCTACTGGGTAGACCTAGATGACCCATACATTACTTATGAGCCTAAATATATCGAGTCACTCTGGTGGGCCCTGAAGGAATTATACAAGCGTGGATTGCTTTACAAAGGTTACACAATACAGCCTTTCTCACCAGCTGCTGGCACAGCTTTAAGCTCTCACGAGCTTAACCTGCCAGGCTGCTACCGTGACATCAAAGATGTCACGGGTGTGGCAATGTTTAAGGTAAAGCGCGACGATAGGAGCGAATTTTTGTTCCGTGATGTTGACACTGACCTTTATATCCTAGCATGGACAACCACACCCTGGACACTTTTGTCCAATACAGCCCTGGCAGTCGGTGAGAAAATTGTTTACCAGAAAATACGAACCTTTAATCCATACACAGGTGAGCCTGTAACAGTTATCCTGGCCACAGATCTGGTTCCTGATTATTTCAAGCCCGAAGGTGCTGAGGCTGAGATGAAATACAATCCAGGGGACAAAGTCTTACCATGGCGTGTGCTTGGTGAATATACAGGTAAGGAACTGTCAGGTGTTCGCTATGAACAGCTATTCCCATATAAGCAACCCGACGAAGGTGATGCTTTCCGTGTAGTTATAGGTGACTTTGTTTCTACTGATGAAGGTACTGGCATTGTACATATAGCACCAAGCTTTGGTGCAGATGACATGCGAGTAGCAAAGCAGAATGGTATTGGAGCTCTGACGCTGGTTAGCGAGCGTGGTAAGTTTGTTGATGGAGTGGGTGAGTTTAGTGGCCGTTTTGTCCGTCCAGAATATGAGCAGGGCTATGACCGTGAGACGAAGGAGATAGAGGAGAAATATGCCAGGGGTGAGATTAACCAGCGCCAGTATGAGAAGGAGAAAGACAAGATTGCAGATAAATATAATGTGAACATTGACATTGTTGTTAAGCTCAAGAAAGAAGGCAAGCTATTCAAAAGCGAGAAATATACACACTCATATCCTCACTGCTGGCGTACAGACAAGCCAATTCTTTATTACCCAATTGAGGCTTGGTTCATTCGTACTACTGACAGGAAGGAGCGCATGATTGCGCTAAACCAGACCATTAACTGGCAGCCACCATCCACTGGCCAGGGCCGTTTTGGCGAATGGCTCAAGAATATGGTGGACTGGAACCTGTCCCGTACCCGTTATTGGGGTACACCTCTGCCAGTGTGGGTTACTGACGACGGCAAGGAAGTCAAAGTAATTGGTTCGTACCAAGAGCTGATCCGTGAGATTGAGAAAGCAGTAGAGGCAGGTGTGATGAAGGAGAATCCATTCAAGGATTTTGTACCTGGTGATATGAGCAAGGAGAACTATGAGAAGATTGATGTACACCGTCCTTATGTGGACCGTATTGTGCTGGTATCGGATAGCGGCAAGCCGATGAAGAGGGAGGAATTCCTTATTGATGTGTGGTTTGATTCTGGTGCTATGCCATTTGCCCAGCAGCATTATCCGTTTGAGAACCAGGAGAAATTCAAGCGTTATTTCCCTGCTGACTTTATAGCAGAGGGTGTGGACCAGACACGAGGTTGGTTCTATACATTACATGCTCTGGCAACAATGCTTTTCGATAGTGTGGCATACAAGAATGTTGTGTCTAATGGTCTGGTGCTTGATGCAAATGGTGAGAAGATGTCCAAGCGCAAGGGTAATGTTGTAGACCCATTCGAGGCTATGGACAAATATGGTGCAGATGCTATTCGCTGGTATATGATGACTGTTTCGCCTCCATGGGAAAACCTCAAGTTTGACCTAAAGGGTGTGGAAGAAGTAATCCGCAAATTCTTTGGCACACTGTATAATACTTACAATTTCTTTGCTCTCTACGCTAATATTGATGGTTTCAAATACGCAGAAAAAGATATACCATACCAGCAGCGCCCAGAATTTGACCGCTGGATTCTGTCATTGCTCAATAGCTTGATAAAAGAAGTACATGACAGCCTTGACAGATATGATCCGACACATGCTGGCCGTGCAATTCAGAAGTTTGTAATCGATGACCTGAGCAACTGGTATGTGCGCCTTAACCGTAAGCGTTTCTGGGGCGGAGAATATGACAATGATAAAATTTCTGCTTATCAGACTTTATACACAGCACTGGAGACAGTAGCAATGTTGATGGCTCCATTGGCTCCGTTCTATGCAGAGCGTATTTATCAAGATCTGAATAAGGTGACAGGACGCCGCAGCGGAGAATCTGTGCATTTGCTTGATTTCCCACATGCAGATGAGAGTATGATTGACAAGGACCTGGAAGGGAAAATGGAGGTTGCTCAGCGTATTTCTTCCATGGTTTTGTCTCTGCGTCGCCAGGCAAAAATCAAGGTACGCCAGCCATTGGCCAAGATTCTTATACCAGTGATTGATAGTAAGATAGAGGAACAGGTTAATGCTGTTAAGGATATTATCCTGAGCGAGGTTAATGTCAAGGAAGTAGAGTTTATCAAGGACACAACAGGTGTGGTAGTTAAAAAAATAAAACCTGATTACAAAAAGCTGGGCCGTAAGCTTGGTAAGTTAATGAAGAATGTAGCCCAGGCTCTTGCCCAGATGTCACAGGAAGATATTAACAAGTTTGAAGCAGAGGGTAAATGGACTTTTGATATTGATGGACAGACAGTTGAGCTCTCATTAGACGAAGTAGAAATAATCACAGAAGACATGCCAGGCTGGATGGTCAAGACTGAAGGAAAATATACTGTGGCTTTGGACGTTACTATAACAGACGAGCTCAGAAACGAAGGTATTGCACGCGAACTTGTTAACCGTATCCAGAATTTCCGCAAGGAGCTTGACTTGAATCTAACGGACCGTATACTGGTATTTGTAGAGAATAAACCATTGGTTCGGGGTGCAATAGAATCTCATGCTGACTATATTAAAAATCAAACTTTGGCAAGGTCTTTGGAACTGGTTGACAGTCCAATAGACGGTTATCCGAAAAAAGATGTTGAAGTTTATGACGAAACACTGTATATTCAGATACAAAAATTAAACTAGTAATTAACTAAATCTTTTATTATGGCCGAAAAGACAAGATACTCAGACGAAGAACTTGAAGAATTTCGTCAAATTATTCTCGAACGCCTCAAGACAGCTCGCGAAAACTATGAGATGTATCTAAAAATTCTCAATCGCGAGCAAGAGAATATTACTGAAAACGACGCCTTTGTTTTCAAAGGTGTGGATGAGGACTATGTTGGGATTAGTCAGATGGAAGCTGCTATATTAGCCCAGCGCCAGATGGAGTATATCAAAAAACTAGAGGCTGCTCTGGTGAGAATCGAAAACAAAACTTATGGTATCTGCCGCAAAACAGGCAAGTTGATCTCCAAGGAAAGACTCAGGGCAGTACCACACGCTACTCTTAGCATTGAGGCTAAGATGAACAGGGACGTTCTGGGTGACTGAGTATCTTTTGGTTTGTCTCTGATAGTCCAAAGCCAAAAATTTTATAGGCTTTGGACTATTTTTTTTATTTTAGCATCAACAAGAAGTTCTGGCGTAAAAGGACCGATTATGAGTATTCAGAAGAAGCGTTTGATTATTTCGTTGTTAGTAATAGTGTTTATTTTGTTTCTGGATCAGGCTCTGAAAATATGGGTCAAGACCCACATGTTGCTCGGAGAAGATAGTTATTTGCATTGGGCCAGTTGGAATATTTCATGGATGAGACTGCATTTTGTGGAGAACCCGGGCATGGCTTTTGGCTTTAGTTTTCCTGGACTTTGGGGTAAGCTGTTGCTATCATTGTTTCGTGTGATACTTGTGGTGATTTTGATTATTATCCTGGTAATGAATTCTGATAAATATAGACTGGGATTTACAATTTTTCTGTCTGTGATAATAGCTGGAGCTCTTGGTAATCTGATAGATAGCGCATTTTATGGTTTGATATTTTCTGAGAGTCCTTATTTTCAGCCTGGAGCTGTGCCAGCGCATTTTGTTCCTTTGGGCCATGGCTATGCTCCTTTTTTGATGGGAAAGGTTGTGGATATGTTGTATTTCCCTTTGTGTAATTGTCATTTACCTGACTGGATCCCTATATGGGGAGGCAGGGATTTTTTGTTTTTTAGACCTATCTTTAATATAGCAGATAGTGCTATCTTTATAGGTGTGTTAGGTTTATTTATTTTTAAAAATAAATTAGAATACAATGGGAAAGTTTCAGATAATAGCTGAACCTTTACCTGGGCTAAAGTTGTTGCAGCCCAGAGTCTTTGAGGATCATAGAGGCTATTTTGTTGAGTCATATAATAAGAAAGATTTTCTGGAGATTGGTATAGATACAGAGTTTGTTCAGGATAATCAAGCTAAATCAGTCTATGGTGTAATACGTGGACTTCATTACCAGTTACCTCCTTTTGCCCAGGCCAAGCTGGTACGTGTCATTCAGGGTAGGATTATTGATGTGGCTCTGGATATGCGTAAAAATTCTCCTGCTTATGGGCAATACTTTATGATAGAGCTTTCGGAATCAAATCATTTACAGCTGTTTATTCCAAAAGGCTTTGCACATGGTTATGCCGTTCTTTCTGATGAAACTGTGGTCTTTTACAAAACAGATGAATATTACAGTCCAGAGTCAGAGGCAGGTGTTTACTTCGCTGATCCTGAGCTTGGTATAAACTGGGAGATTCCCGAAAAAGACAGGATTATTTCTGATAAGGATAAAAAATTGCCACCATTCAAACAGGCAAAAATTTTTCAATAATGAAAGTTCTGGTTACAGGTAGTACAGGCCAGCTGGGCGGTGAGCTGCAAAAGATTGCACACAATTACCATTGCGATTTTGTTTTTACTACCACGCAGGATCTGGATCTGAAAGACATGCCACATGTTAGTGATTTTATCCGGTACGAAGGTTTTGATTGGATAATTAATACAGCCGCATATACTGCTGTGGACAAGGCAGAGGAAGAGAAAGACGAAGCATTCTTGATTAATAGCATGGCAGTGTTCAATATGATTCAGGCTGCTGAGTGGATTGGTGCTAAGTTTATACATATTTCCACAGATTATGTTTTTGATGGACGGAAATCTACTCCTTATACAGAGCAAGACGAAATAAACCCCCAGAGTGTTTATGCCCAGAGCAAAGCCGAGGGTGAGAAATATGTGCTAAAATACAATTTTGGCATAGTGATACGTTCATCATGGCTTTATTCAGAATTTGGGCACAACTTTGTCAAGACAATGCTGCGCCTGGCCAGTCAGAGAGACGAGATAAGTGTGGTTTTTGATCAGGTGGGAACTCCTACTTATGCCCGGGACCTGGCAGAGATGATAATGACTATTATTCAGCGTCACGAGAAAGGTGGGCAGTTAATAGAACCAGGTCTTTATCATTTTTCCAATGAGGGTGTGGCTTCGTGGTATGATTTTGCACAGACAATATTTGAGTATTCGGGCAAAAATGTGAGACTCTTGCCTATCAGAACGCATCAACTCCTCCGTCCTGCTCCACGCCCAGCATATAGCGTGCTGGATAAGTCAAAGATCAAAAATCTATACAATATTACCATCCCACATTGGAGACAGAGTCTCAGGAAAGCTATCAAAAGAATCGAAAAGAGTCTTTAACAAACCAAAGACTATAATGAGTAGACAGATTAAATATTTGATAATCAATGTAATATTATTTTTCCCATTACTAGCCTTCCCACAGCAAGTAGATAGCCTGAGGCTTGATTCACTGCGCAGGGATTCTTTACTTATTGACACCATAACACACGGTGATAGCCTACAGATAACGGTTGCGAATACAGCAGATACAAATAAACCAAAACCCCTGGATAGACTGATAGAATATGAGGCCAGGGATTCCTTGCATCTTTATATGGATAGTATGATTACTTACTTGTATCGTAAGGTCGACCTCAAAAGCGAGGATATGGAGCTTAAAGCTGGTAAGGTCAGGGTTGATATCCGGCACAACCAGCTTGAGGCTTTTGTAACTTATGATAGCATTGGACGTATTGATGAAAAGCCTGAATTTTCGAATAAAGACGACAATTTTACTGCATATTACATGAAATATAACTTCAAGACACGAAAAGGATATGCTACAAATGTAAAGACCGAACAACCAGAAGGTTACCTGCATGGGGCACAGGTAAAAATATTCCCATCCGGTATTACAAACATTCTGCATGGCAAGTTTACCACATGTAATCTGGACCGTCCACATTATTATATAAAACTCTCCCGTGCTAAATATATTCCTAACAAAAGTATTGTTACAGGACCTTTTTACTTTGTTATTGAGGATATTCCATTTCCCATTGGTTTGCCGTTTGGATATTTTCCACAGCGAAAATATAATAGCTCTGGTATAGTACAGCCACAGCTCTTTCAGGAGCAAGAACGTGGTATAGGTCTTATTAATGGTGGTTATTACTTTGTGATTAATGACAATATGGACTTTGAGGTGCTGGCAGATGTATTCTCCAAGGGTAGCTGGGGTCTGCATACCCGGCTTAGAGTTAATGACCGGTATAGGTATCAGTCCACATTCTCGTTCAATTATACACATAGAGCCTCTGGTGAAAAAATATTATTAGATAGTCGCAGGAGCAATATGTTTAATGTGCAGTTTAGATTTAACCAGAAACAAAAAGCCAATCCAACTTTGCATTTCTCGGCAAATGTGAATTATTCCAAGGGAAATTATGATCAGTATAATGCGGTTAATATCCTGCAATTTGTGAAAAGCACTTCACAATCTTCTATCAACCTGACCAAAGATTTTCGTGGCACACCTTTCCGGCTTTCTGTGAATGGGTCTGTAACACAGACTTTCAAAGATAGTACAACGATATTGAATATTAATGCACCTCGCCTGACTCTTAACATGAATCGTATCCAGCCATTCAAAAAGTTATTCAAGCCAGGGTCTAAGTCATGGTTTAAGGATTTTTCTGTAGGTTTTAAGGCCCAGTATAGCAGCAGTTTACCAAGTATTGTCGATACTGTGCTTTATTATCATCTAGATACACTCAAATATCTGGTACAGAATGGGTTTAGCTATAACGTGCCAATAAGTTTTAAACCTGTCCGTGTTCTCCATTACATCAATATTTCTCCTGCTATATGGTACCAGGGCTGGATATACACATCTTATATACACAAATACATGGTCAATGACACCACAGTAGAAGTTGATACAATCTATCGTTTACGTCATGCTTATAATTATAACCTGAGTCTGAGTGCTTCGACAAATCTTTATGGCCTTTTCAGGATTAATGCTCTGGGAATAAAGGCTATACGTCATAAGATGACCCCAGGTATTGGTTTTTCTTACAAGCCAGATTTCGGTGATCCTAAATATGGTTTTTACCAGCCTGAGCCTGATGATACCACAGGAACCAAATTTTACAATGTATTTTACATGCGTCCACTGGGTTCCCCAACACCAGGACTTCAGAAAAATCTTAATTTCGGTATTAATAATACATTCGAGATGAAAATCAGGCAAAAACAGGGCGATACTATTATTGACAAAAAGGTCAAGTTGCTGGATAGGTTTAATATATCTGGAAGCTATAACTTTGCAGCAGATTCGCTCAGATTCAGTCTTATACGAATCAATGCTAGCACTCATATCAAGCAAACTAATTTTTCTCTCATAGCTACATTTGATCCATATACAATAGACCACAGTGGCCGTAGAATCAATGTTTATGAGTATACAGTATCAGGCAAACCTTTGAGACTGACTAGCGTTCGGTTCAATACAAACCTGTCGCTCAAATCAGAGGATTTTAACAAACAAAAACAAACACCTGCTAAAAAAGGCAAGGGTCAAAAGCAACAAACAGAAAAGGAGCAATATATACCTTACAAATACTTTGAGCCTAATTGGAACTTTAACCTCAGGTATAGTTTCACGCTCAGGAATGTTTTTGACCGCAAGACAGGTACATCAGTGATAAATATTTCCCAGGTTTTGAACTTTACATTTGTTATAAATCCCACGCCTTACTGGAAGGTCAGTATATTCTCTGGTTATGATTTTAATAAAAAACAAATAGTACCTCCTACATTTTATATATATCGTGATCTGCATTGCTGGGAGATGGCTCTGCAGGTCATACCATCTGGTAAGATGAAAAGCTATTTGTTTACAGTCAGGATAAAATCGCCAATGTTTAGCTTCTTCGAATTCAAACGTCAGCGTAGTTGGCACGATAATTTCTAGTAAATTTATAGCAAACTAAAAATCATTTGTTATGAAAAAGATAATTGCAACTGATAATGCACCCAGGGCTATTGGCCCTTATAGCCAGGCTGTAGAGGTCAATGGTATGCTCTTTATCTCTGGTCAAATACCTATTGATCCCAGCACAGGCCATATAGTCAAAGGCGGAATAAAAGAACAGACTGGCCAGGTGCTGAAAAATATTGGAGCCATACTGGAGGCCGCAGGATATAGTTTCTCAGACGTGGTTAAATCAACTGTCTTCCTTAAAGACATGAATGATTTTGCAGGTATGAATGAAGTTTATGCCCGCTATTATGCTGATAATCCGCCTGCCCGCGCTGCTTTTCAGGTAGCACGCCTACCTCTGGATGTATTGGTGGAGATAGAAACAATAGCAATTAAATCTAAATAAAATGAATAACAAGCTGAAATATACTGTTTTCCTGCTGATAATCCTTAGTCTTTTTGCCTGCCATAGGGACAAAAAAAACAATGAGCAGGGAAAGAAAAGTAAGCAATTTGTTGAACAAGATTATTTCTTTCCTCCTGAGTTGTATTATTACCAGGCTCGAAGCGATTATATGATAGACAAACTCTTCCCTATTGGCTGGTCTGAGGATGGTAATTTTGCTTTTATTGTCGAACCAGCTGTTGAAGGGCTGGATGTATATGTCTTTGAGATGTATGTCATTAACCTTATTAGTGGGGATACGCTCTGGCACTGGACCACACCTCCAGACCAGGACCTGGTTAGAGAAGAAGTGTGGAAGAATAATTACAATCAGTTCAAGACTATCTTGAATAAGTACCATGTTATTCAGGATAAAAAGCCACAATTGCTTGCTCCGTATTTTACTTATCAGGGGGATGATTTTAGCATAGAGATGCAGACAGACTTTCGCAAGGAGCCAGGTTATGGTTTTGAACCTGTCGGTCATACACGTATTATTATCCGTTCTCCACAAAGAGGTGTGAAGGTGGCTTATGATAAAGATTTGCCAAAGAATTCTATTATCATTTCGCAGACAATAGCTGGTGTGCTGATCAGCCCTCTCAATGACAAGATAGCTATTATCTTACAGCAGGAAAGACCAGGCTATGAAGGGCCTCCAAATGTTATTACTTTCCAGATCATTGGTACCAGCCTGGGAGCTGGATGGAGCTATGAAAATTAATTAAAAGGCTGCCTATTTTACACAGGCAGCCTTTTTTGTCAATTTAGTGTTTTGCTTTTTTGAAAAAAATATTATTTTTAACAAAAAAATAATAATCTTTTTTATTATGGAAATCAAAGATCACATTCTTTACGGTAAGAATGTCAAAAAAATGATTCCTTCCCCAAATCATGGAGGCGAGTTTAAAGAAGGAGACCTTGACACAATCGTTATTCATTATACTGGAGGGCCTTATAAGCAGTCTATTAATACCCTGACAAATCCCCGTGTGCGTGCTTCGGCCCATGTCGTTGTCGACCGTGATGGTAGTGTTACTCAGCTGGTACCATTCAATCTAATAGCTTGGCACGCTGGTAAGAGTTATTACCGTGGACGTACTGGGTTTAATAATTTTTCTATAGGCATTGAGATTGTCAATTCCGGGCCATTAACAAAGAGTGGTAATGTCTTCCGTTCATGGTATGGTGAGGCTTTTAGTCCTACAGAAGTAATTGAGGCTGTTCATCGTAATGAGACGCGCCCTCGTTATTGGCATATATATACTCCAGAACAGATTGAGACAGTTACAGAGCTATCCCAGCTACTTATTGAAACTTATGGACTTAAGTATATATTGGGGCATGAGGAGATTGCTCCGGGACGTAAGCTAGATCCAGGACCAGCATTTCCTTTAGACAAACTCCGTGACCGTCTGCTTGGCACACATCGTGATGAAACTGGAGCGCCAGAACCACCACAGGCAGGTCGTATAATTGCCAAGAGCCTTAACATTCGTCTTAAGCCTAGTACCACAGCTCCTCTGGTAGCACGTCCTCTGACAAAGGGAACGAAGGTTATTATCAAGGATGAGCATAACGGCTGGTACAAAGTAGCGGTCACTGTCGAAGGTTGGGTCTTTGGTAAATATGTTGAACCAGAATAAAAAAGTACCTGGCCATGAAAAAAATATATTTCATATTGGGCCTACTGGCTTTGCTGCTAATAGTTGGTTATTTATATAATAAAGGTGTGATAAAGACAGACTGGCAATGGCTAACCATAATTCTAGCTGCACTGGCTGGTCCTTATAAACTTATTGAAGATTCTCTTAAAGAAAAAGGTAAACGACATGGCAGGGGCAAAGGTAAGGCCCAGCAGATCTTGATGCGACAGCTGCAGATAGAAAAAGAAGAAGCAGTGCTGCGCCAGCAGTATGAAGCATTGCTCAAACAGAAAGAGTTAGAGATAGAGGAGCTCAGAGCTAAACTGCAAAAACTACAGGATCAGCTCGAGCAATTGCAACTAGAACGTAAGCAGATAGAATCCGAGGTACAGTCAATGACTCTGGAAGAAAAATCCCAGGAGTTTTCTGATTATTTTGGCACATAAAGAATCTATTTATGAAACGAGCAGTTTTTATAGTATTTGTGCTAATTTTGTCTGCTGCCTTATGGGCACAGCATTATCCAATATCTGTGGTACCAGGTCAGAAATATACAATTGCACCCAAAGAAGACACACTGTGGGTAATAACAGATAACCAACTGGAGAGGGCCTTGATAGCTGCTAAACAGCTAGAGAATGCAGATAAACAAATTGTTAATTATCAGAAGCAAATAGAAAATCTCAATGAGCAGTTGCAGCAGACAGATACTTTGCTCCTTGAGACCCAGAAGAATATGGAATATTATCGTCGGCAGTGGAAAGATTGTAGTGATAACATAAAGGTTCTGGTCAAAGAGAATGACCGGGTGAATGCAAAATTTAAAATGGCAAAGATAATCGGAGTAATTTCTACTGTTGCTGCATTTGCACTTGGTGCATATCTTTTTTAGTCACATTTGAATAAAAAACAAACGAAACTAAAAATATAACATAATATGACAACATTACTTCAAATCTTCCCTGATACAGTGCAGTATTATGTAGGACATCCCAAAGAGTTCTTCTGGTTGGTTTATTTCCCAATCATGGCTTGGATGATTTTGGTACTCGTATTTTTGATTGCACTGTTCATCCGTTACACTTTTGGTAATTGGAGTGTGGAGAATCCTAATCCTTATGAAAAAGAAACATTCGGTATGCCACGTGGTACTTTCCGTGGTATATTGACCCTCACATTGTTGTGGGTTGTGGTTGTCCTGGAGCTTGTTAATGTGCGAGTGGAAGGCTTCGAAGCTCAAATGCATGAACTCATGGTAGCTTTCCAGATGATGATAGGATTTTATTTCGGTGCGAAAGTTATGCATCATATCACTGCAGTTGAGAAGACAAAGGCTTTGTATGAATATGGTCCTAGCTATCCAGGAACAGAAAGCTCTGGGTTAACTCCTGCTTCACCTGAGGCCGAGCAGGAAGAAGAACAGGGAGCCGTTGGTTAAACTTGTGTTTTTTAGTTTGACTAAGGGAAGGGAGCACCACAGTGGTGCTCCCTTTCGTGTTTTGTAGGTTGTACGA
>JALVRO010000142.1 GCA_027031265.1 Bacteroidales bacterium
TTCTATTGTCTAATAGATTCTGGTAAATATTTTTGGCGAGGAAATACTGACTGTTAATTAAGGCAAATTTTTTCACACCAGAGAGAAATACGTTATTAAGTGCATGATCTATAATCCATTTCTGGGTGTCTGATGGTAGGGCATAGTATTGGTCTGTAAGGTTAGCAAGTACATAAAGAGGTTCGAATGTTTTGATAATTTTTATCAGGTCATTGATAGTTTCCCGGTATTGTTGGTCTGTGATGTGTTCAGAATTTTTTTTCCATTTGTATTCAATAAGCCTTAGCTTTTCGTCATAATAGATGTTGATGAAGTCTAATGTAAAGAGTTTCATTGTTTTAGGTGTTTGCTTTTGGTAAAGTGAAATAAAAAGTAGTACCACGTCCAGGCTTACTCTCAACCCAGAGACGGCCTTTATTTTTTGTAACAAATTCTTTTACAATTTGTAGTCCAAGACCTGTTCCTTTTTCGTTTTCTGTTCCATAAGTGGTGAAAAAAGTTTCGTTGTCGAATATTTTTACCAGTTTTTCATAAGGTATTCCAACGCCAGTGTCTTTTATTCCAATTATAACAGAGTTTTCGTCCTGGTAATTAATCAGTGTAATGCTTCCACCTCTTGGTGTAAACTTAATAGCATTTGAAATTAAATTACGCAAGATAATTTTGACCATTTCGATGTCTGCATTGACGAAATGAGAATTTTCTTTAATATTATCAACGATTTGAATTTCTTTTTGTTTTGCAGTTTGTTGTAATATATTGATTGTTTGTTCTACTGCCTGATAGATATTGAAGACCTGTGGATTGTATTCTATCTGGTTGAGCTGGGATTTTGCCCAGTAAAGGAGATTTTCCAGAAGTTCATAAGTTCTGACAGAGCTATATTTAAGCTCAGTGAGTATTTCTGTGAGTTCCTCGATGTTGAAGCTTGTCGGGTTCTCCAGAATCAGTTCGATCATTGATTTGAGGTTTCCAATAGGGCCTCTCAGGTCGTGTGAGATAATTGAGAAAAGTTTAGCCTTAGCATTGTTTGATATTTCGAGTTTCTCAGCATACTTTCTGATTTTTTCTTGTGTTTTGAGTAGTTCTGTGATATCTCTGATAATTAGCAGGTAAGATTCAGGGGCTTGTTTGAGTTTGGAAACAGAGATCTGGGAGTATATAGTGTTGCCGTTAGCCTGGATTATAGGTATATCTAGTTTTTCTTTGGAATTAATAAATTCTTTGAATTGAAGGGGTGATGCGAAGTTAACAGGTATATAATCTTCCAGATTTTGTCCGATTAAAAATTTAGGTTTCAGTCCAAAGACGTTTTCAGCAGCTGGGTTTGCATCTAAAATAACACCCTGAGAGTCGATTATCAGGATTCCGTCAGTAGCTTTGTTATAAAGTTCTCTGAATTTTTGTTCGCTTTGTTTTAGTGCTTCCTGTATTTGTATACGTTGAGTAACGTCGCGAATAATAATGAAGATGGCGATAGGTTCACCTTCGACTGATTTGACCAGGGATAATTTTGTTTCTATGTATCTGTGATCTTCTAGCGTATGTAAGTTGTAAATGAATTCTAACGGGGAATCAGCCTTTGTGAAAAGCAGAATTTTGAGTTTATCTTTGATATTAAAGATCTGATTAATGTCTGTACCCAGGTATTGTTGGCCATAATTTATATCAAGGATTTTTTTAGCAGACTGGGAGATGAAAGTTATTTTTTCGTGTGTGTCTGTAATTATAACGCCATCTGGAGAAGTGTCGATAAGGGTTTTGAATTTTATTTGTGATTCGATTAATTCTTTTTGTGTATTGTAGAAATCGCTAACGTCACGGATGCTGATTACTTTAACTGTTTTGCGTCCATAGTATTTGAATTCACGGGAAAGAATTTCGGCTTTGAATTTTGTTCCATTATTTCGGATCAAGTATGTTTCGAAGTTTAATATTGTTTTAGATTGAATAATCTGCGAAGCCAGTATAGGATCAATAATGTCTTTGAGGTGAAGCTTGTTTATTTGTTCTGGAGGGTAACCTGTGAGCTGGAGGAATTTTTCGTTATATTCGGTTATTTTTCCATTATCAATGATAAGAATAGCTTCGAGTGATATCTGTGCAAAGCGTTTGAGACGTTGCTCTGATTTGTAGCTCATGCGGAAAAGGTAGTAAACGAATGCCAGCAGCAAAGCCAGGAAAAGGGCAGAGAGGCCAAAAGTTATAATGATGAGTTTTTGCTGGCGGTTTTTTAATTCTTCGTATTGTGCTTGTTGCTTGAGCAATAAGTTTTCGCGTGTGATGTCAACAGAAGAAAGTTTTTGGATAATGTTGTAAAGATTGTAATATTTTGTCAGGGAGTGTATTGAATCAGTAACCTGCATGTAGTTATTGAAACTCATAAACGCCAGGTCAGGCATGGCCTCTGACATGTATAGTTCAGACAGCAGTTTATAAAGTTTTGCCTGAGTGCCGAGTACGTTGTTTTCCACAGCCAGGCGCAGGCCTTGTTGTGCAAATTGTCTTGCAAGAGAGTCATTGCCCTGGTAAATTTTTATCATAGCTTTGAAATAATCCCATGTTATCAGTGCCAGTACATCATTAATCGCAGTAATCTGTGGTAGGATATTGTCCAGTAGTTTGTCTGCTGCAGGGATATTTCTTTCTTTTAGATAAAATTCTGCTAAATAGAGATTTAGACGAATCCTACGGTGTGGGTTTTTGTTAATAAACAGGGCTTTTTTTATGGTAGCAATTGCTTTGCTGAAATTATCGTTTTCGAGATAAAGACGTCCGAGTGTTATGTATATGACTACTTTAAGGTTATTGTTTTTGATTTTAGCGGCTTGATAGAATAGAGAGTCAACAGAATAGATAACTTTGTGATTACTTATTTTGTTTAGCAGGGCATGATTGGCTTTAAGAAGTATAACGTACTGTGGATATTTTTGATTATATTTTTTTATAGCTTGTTCAAGGAATGAAATAATAAAATTGTCATAGATATTTTCTTCCCTATAAATGCACGAAATTCTGTTCAGTTCTTTGAGATATTCTTTGTCCTGGTTGTATAATTTGTAAATAAGCAGGGCATTATATCCATAAGTGAGGGCATTATAAGGGTCATGAATTAGGTGGTATATTCTACGAAGAGTGCTGTAAAGATGCGCTTTGGCCAGGTTGTCTAAAGATTTGCTTTTCTTTTCGAGTATATTATATGTCAGGTTTAATGCTCTGGATGGTTGGCTATAAATGTATTGATTAATCAGAGAATCGTATTGAATAAGGCTATTTTTATGAAAAAAGGGGACTAACTCTCTGGCCTTCTGGCCAAAGAGAGGTAGTCCCCACAAGAGTGTAATAAGTATGATGGTTATGTTATTTTTCCTGAACATAAAATCATTTTGTGTCAACCTCAAATTTAATGTTTTTTTGGTTTTTTACGCATCTTTTCCTGTTGTTTTTGCATTTCTTCCAATCGCTGCTGCCATTTACTCTTTTTTGTTTTGTTCTTTTTGACATTTTCCTTGAGCTGACGCAGGATTTGTTCTTCGTCAATCATTGCACGTACCAGATAAATTTGTCCGATACTAATGAGGTTAGCCAGGAAATAGTAATAACTCAGTGCTGCAGAATAATTATTGAACCAGATGAATAGCAGAACAGGCATTGTCCACATCATAATCTTCATAGACTGTGCCGCAGGATTGCTCTCATCTGTTGTAGTAGAATTAAGTTTTGTAGAGACGACCATTGACAGTGCCATCAGGAGTGCGAAAAGGCTGATGTGGTTGCCTATTAGTGGTATATTGGTATGCCATGAAATAAGCACATCATAAGACGAGAGGTCCTTAACCCAGAGAAATGCTTGCTGTCTCAATTCTATAGAAGCTGGGAAGAAGCGGAACATTGCTACCAGAATAGGGAATTGCAGCAAAGTAGGCAGACAACCTCCCAGAGGACTGACTCCTGCTTTTCTGTATAGCTCCATTGTAGCTTGCTGACGCTTCATCTGATCCTTTTCGGGAATCTTCTCCAGTACTTTTTTTAGTTCTGGCTGAAGCACACGCATCTTGGCAGATGACATATAAGTACGATAAGTCAGTGGGAAGAGAACCAGTTTGATGATTATGGTCATCAAAAGGATAATGATACCATAATTTGATATAAAACGTCCGAGTATGTTAAACAATGGAATGATTATGAATTTATTAATCCATCGAATCAGTCCCTTTCCGAGAGGAATCATTTTTTCTAGTTGGAGGTCATCATCTGGCTTGAGTTTTATCTTGCGAAGTATACTGTATTTATTAGGTCCGAAATAATAAGCCATTTTGACCTGCTTCTGTTCCAGAGGCTTGAAAGGAATATCTATCTGTGCCTCCATAATTTTGAGAGCTTTGATAGAAGTGTCTTTATTAACAGCCATCTTGAGCTTGGCCTCGTCAAAGAAATCATAAGCTATCAACACAGAAGAGAAAAATTGATGCTTGAAGCTAATCCAGCGAAGCTTTGTTGGGATTTCTTTTTCGACCTCTGATTTACGGGGGCTGAGTGAACTTACATCAGACTGGAAAAATTTGTAGAAAATATTCATCTGCTGAAGCTCCCATTTTTCGCCCTGTTCGAGAGGTGGCATATAGGTCTTCCAGTACAGGTCAAGGTATGTGGTGTTTGGAGGAATGATGTCCTTCATGTTGTGAAAGACCAGGGAAAAGTTAAGGACATAACTGTCAGGTTTGAGAGAGTAAACATAATCTATCCATTTGTCGTCTGAGTAGTAAAGGCGGAAGATTAGTTTTTGTTCTTTCTGGTTTGCAATAAGCAGTGTGTCAGATGTTTGTGGTATGAAAAAGAACTTTTCTGTAGGAATAGGACGGCGGTTGGCAGAGAAGGTAATGTTAAACCTATTCTGTGGGCCGTCGAAAAGTATAAGAGAATCACCGAAGTGGGTCTTATACCTACGTACCTGAACAGAATAAACACGCGCGCCTTTGTTGGTAAAGCGTACGATTAGTTTGTTGTTTTCGAGAGTAATAAATTTCTCCTGTCCCTGTGCTTGTTTTCCGAAGTCACCAAACTGGGCAATTAGTTTGTTCTGGGTCAGAGTATCAGTGATTGTATCTTTTTGTTGTACAGGTTGTTGCGAAGGAGTAGCAGGGACTTGTTGATTAACAATTTGTGTTGTATCTACTTTGAGGCTATCGGCAGCTGGTTGGTGTTGTTTCATTTGCTTATTTTGCCAGAACATATAGCCGAACAGTAGAAGCCCTATTAGCAAT
>JALVRO010000143.1 GCA_027031265.1 Bacteroidales bacterium
TAATCCACGGTGTTTTAAGTGCGTGTTTTAAGTATGATTTTCCGCCATTTGGTTATATTAATGAAAAAGGCCAGGTTGTAGGTTTTGATATTGACCTGATTAAATACATTGCCAAAAAACTGAATGTAAAACCTCAATTTACACAGGTTACTTCAAAAACAAGAATTCCAATGGTACAAAGCGGAACTATTGATATTGCCGCTGCAAGTATGACGCATAAAGTAAAAAGGGATTTACCAATTGATTTTACAATCAGTTACTATTTTGACGGTCAGTCAATTTTAGCAAGAAAAGACTGCAAAGCAAAAAGCTATAAAGATTTTGCTGGTAAAAAAGTAGGCGTTATTCAAGGTGCAACAAGCGGTGATAATTTCAAAAGAGTCTGTCCAAAAGTAAAACTTGTTTATTTCCAGGAATATCCACAAGCAATTATGGCACTAAAAAGAGGTAAAATAGACGCAGTTTCGACAGATTATACATGGTGTGTAACACAGGCTAAAAAATCACACGGACAATTTAAAGTCATAGGTGGGACATTTACATTCGAACCGTACGGTATGGGTGTTAGAGAAAATGAATCAAATTTCAGAGATGCTGTAAACTTTGCAATCCAAGATGCCGTAAGAGACGGAACTTATCAAAAACTTTACAAAAAATGGTTTGGAACTGAACCAAACAGACTTCCTGAAGTTTGGCCAAAATAATATTTCTCCCCTTTTTTGGGGTAAAGGTAAAGTATGGGATATGAATTTAACTGGCATGTTTTAATTGAATATAAAGATCTTTTAATAAACGGTTTGTTAACTACTGTTAAACTATCAATTTTAGGTATTTTTTTCAGTTTTATAATCGGTTCGTTAATAGGTATAGCAAGGGCTTCTAAAAATTTCTGGCTCTCACTGTTTGCAAGTTATTATGTTGAAAGTTTTAGAAATATCCCATTGATTGTTCAAATGTTTTTTATATATTTTACATTTACTCTCTCACAAATATTTCCGTTTTTAAATTCATGGGGTGATTTTTTGCATATTAATGATGTAGATGCTTTTTTTTCTGCTCTTTTAGCATTGATATTATATACCGGCGCGTATATTGCAGAGGTTGTAAAAGCCGGTATCAGATCAATTCCAAAAGGTCAGGAAGAAGCTGCAAAATCACTCGGTATGAACAGATATCAGGTAACAAGATACGTAATATTCCCACAGGCTGTAAGAATTATTATTCCGCCACTGACAAGCCAGTTTTTAAATTTAATCAAAAACTCATCTCTTGCCATGACTATAGGTGTAGCCGAACTTACATTTGCTACTCAGCAGATAGATGCTGAAACATTCAGGGGATTTGAAGCTGCAACGGCAGTCACTGTTCTTTATATTTTCCTTACACTTACAACATCATTTTTTATGAATTTAATAGAAATTAAATTCTCAAAAGGCATCAAAAATGCTTAAAAAATTAGAAAATTACTTTAAAACACATAAAATTGTTTTTTGGATATTCAATGTTATTGTGATAGTAACTTTACTCAAAATATTCCAGATGATTGCATATCCTCAAACACATTTCGAAGAAGTTTTTACAAAAGACAATTTGAAATTTTTGTTTTTTGGTAAGCCTGGTGAAGTCGGCG
>JALVRO010000144.1 GCA_027031265.1 Bacteroidales bacterium
ATCCCTGATTATCCTGAAGTTTTAAACCTTCACTCTGTTTACCACATTACCGCAATTGACTTTTTTGAAGGTAAGGAAGAAATTAAGGGAAAGAGAGTTTTAATAATTGGTGCCGGAATGGTCGGAATGGAAGCAGCGGAACTTCTGGTAAATAAAGGATATGAAGTTGTTATCACAAAAAGGACAGATACAATTGCAAACGATATGGAGATGATTACCAAAAAACTGATGTTAAAAAGACTTGAGGGAAAAGATAATATTAAGATTATGCCCAATACCTATGTTTTATCTTTTGAGAAAAACAGGGTTTACTGCAAGGTTGAAGGGCAAAGAGTTTACCTTGAACCTTTTGATACGGTAATTATCGCTTCAGGGATGAAACCGGCAAATAAACTTGCTGAGGAGTTAAAAGACACTTCTGTAGATTTCTATGTTATAGGTGATGCAGATAAGCCTGCTGATATTTACAATGCTACTCAAAAGGGTTATAATCTGGCAGTTAGTCTAAAGGAGGATTGATATGGCGAAGATAAAGCCTGAAGATTTGGTAGAAGACGTTATTCAACAGTATCCACAGACAGTGAAAATTTTTATGAATTTTGATTTCCCTTGTTTGATTTGCGGCGAGCCTGTATGGGGGACAATTAAAGAAAATGCTGATAGAAGCGGGGTTACCGGAGAAAAGTTTGAAAAGATGATGGAAGCCTTAAACAAGGCGGTTGAATAAATTAAAGTTTCATATAATATTTACGCAAAGTCTATTTTTCTAAAAATTTGCATTTTTTGTTGACACTCGGTAGTGATTTTTATACTATACAAATTGGGGAAGGTTTATGAAAAATAAGTATATTATTACAATTGTACCTGCCGACAGTGGTAAGGTTAAAAAAATAACTGTATCTACTAAAGAATTTCGTTTTTTAACGGTAGGCGGTATATTTTTTGTTTTATTTTTTCTCTTCCTCTTTGTCCATTTTATCTATACAACTGCTCAAAATCAGCAGGTTGTAAAATTAAAACAAGAAGTTGAGATATTAAAAGAGGTTAACGCTAAGTATCAAAAAACTGCTGATAACCTTGAAGAAAAATTGAATTATTTCTCTGATAAAGCCAAAAAACTTGCATTGCTTGTTGGTGCTGATATTACTATTGACGATGACCCATTAGGAATAGGCGGTTCGGATTATGTCTTTACCCCGTATGCCGAGTATTTGAATAAAGACCTTGACTCAATGAATGAGAGGGCTAAAAAACTTTTTGAGGGGTACGAAAAACTTTCAAAGATTTATCAAAACAAAAATGATATTTTGAGAAAAACCCCTTCTATCTGGCCTGTAAAAGGCTTTATAACAGACGGATTCGGATATAGAATTGACCCGTTTACCGGCAAAAGGGCATTTCATAAAGGTATAGATATTTCCGCAAGAAGAGGGACACCTGTTGTTGCTCCTGCAGACGGTATTGTTACTTTATCAGGTAAGACAAAAGGGTACGGTAATTTTGTGGTAATAAACCATCAAAACAATATTGAAACAAGGTATGGACATTTGAGAGATGTTTTTGTTAAAAAGGGTCAGATAGTAAAGAGGGGTGATGTAATCGGTACAGTGGGAAATACAGGAAGAAGTA
>JALVRO010000145.1 GCA_027031265.1 Bacteroidales bacterium
AGGTCTGGGAACAGTATCGTTCCTGGTAGTCAAAGACGATTCACTTATTTACGAAAATTATTTGTCAGGGTTTGAAAGAAAATCCAGGGTGAATTCCTTTTCCATGGCCAAGACCATAACTAGCCTTCTGGTGGGTATTGCTATAGACAAAGGTTTTATTAATAGCCTAGACGAAAAAGTGTACAAATATTTGCCACAATTTAATGATGGCAAAGATACTCTACTGACTATCAGAGATTTGGCTTCAATGGCTTCAGGACTCAATTGGTCTGAAAATTTCGAAAGCCCTACTTCTGATGTAGTAAAAGCATATTATGGTTATCCGTTGGATAGTCTACTGGCTAAAACCCATGTTATACATACGCCAGGAAAAAAATGGAAATATCAATGTGGTAATTTCATTTTACTGGGGATGATTATAGAGAAGGCCAGTGGTATGAAGCTCACAGAATTTGCGCAGAAATATCTCTGGGAGCCGCTAGGTGGTAATTATTCAGTTTTCTGGGGTGCTGACACTGCCAGTGGTATAGTGCGTGCATTTTGCTGTTTCTATGCTTCGCCTTATGATTTTGCACTTTTGGGCCTGCTGGTACTACACAAAGGCTATTTCAATGGTAAGCAGATAGTGCCCCGATGGTATATTGAGCAGATGATGCAGCCAGATGCCAGGATTAGATACAAACTACTGAGAAAAAACGACTTTTATAGTCTGGGCTTGTGGACTTACCCACGTAAAAAATATAAAGCCCATTATTTTGCTGGTACTTACGGCCAGTATGTTTTTATCCTGCCCGAAGAAAATGCTGTTGTTGTGCGTAATGGACGACTACCTAACCAGCTGGATGTTTATCGTTTACCTCCTGATGTGGAGTTATATCTACGTCTAGCTTACGACATCATAAACAAGTATTCAGCAATTATTCAGGGTAAAACCGTGACCCAAAATGAAGATCATTAAAAACAAAACCCCCACTAACTAATCAGTCAGTGGGGGGGTGCATAATTGTATATTCTGACTGTAAGCTATTTACATGGTTTCCAGACTGTACGTGCAGTAACACATACTTTATTGGTTGTCAGGTCAAAGACTGTGTGGAGGTACTCCTTGTTCATCTTGACAATCTTTGTATAAATAAGCAATTGGTCACCATAATTAGCCTCATGCAGAAATTTTCCCTGTATCTGGTAAAGAAAATTATCTTTCCACACCTTATCAGGTACTACCTCTATTAACCACTGGAAATAACGCAGGTTGTTAACATGCTTATTAGCGTCAATATCAAATTTTTTGACCTTTATAACATCCATAATCTCTCCATCTTCCAGCACCGGGATAGGTGTATTGACATCAAAATCAATAGATGATTGGGGATAAAGCCCCCATTGCTGCTTGAATTTATCTGGTATAGGTTCTGGATGTCGTTTTTCCACATCAAAGAAAAGCCACAGACCTTTGGCACGGCCAATAATCTCGCCTCTTTCGTCGAGAACTAAATTTTCACGAATACCGCGAATAGACTTGTATTGACTCAGCCAGGTCTGAATTCTTATTTTCTCCTTGTACCTGGGGTAACGGTCAAACTGCATAACCCCTGCCAATAATACCCATCCCAGATTCTTGCGATAAAGTTCTATAACATTCTCACCTATAGGTAAATGGTGATCACCAGCAGTCTCCTGCAGGAGTCTTAGCATGGTCATTGGAGTTGCTTCTTCATACTGGGAAAGGTCATAGAAATTAATCTCATACTTACTCTCAAAGATGATTGCCATCTACTGTATTTTTAGTGTGTTATAATAATTTTTCTCAACATATTATGCTTGTCCTTTTGCCCTATTGATAGAATATAAACGCCTGGCTTTAAGTTACTGACATCTATTGTTTTAAGTTGTCCGGTAATCTTACCCTCATAGACTATATTGCCCAGAATATCAAATAGTTGCAACGTTTGCTCATTTCCCTGCGCTAATCTTATAAATAATATACTGGTAGCAGGATTGGGATAAATTTCTATCTGCGTCTGTGGGTCAATCACTAGAGTCCCTGCTTTGATATCAAAAGCCACATAAGCAATAGCTGTATCCTGTGTGCTGTCTGAGAAGACTTTAAGCCTGAACAGGGAATATCCAGTATAACCCTTAGGGTCATAATCAACACGAAGAGACGTTTTGTTCGTATCACCTGCATTAACAGTAAGACTACCTGATACGTGTCCCGAACGAACACTGCCATAGCAATTATCCCAGCAATAGGCATAATAAGCATCCTTAGCCAGCTCAATTATATCAAACTCAACCTTTATATCCAGTGACTTAGTCGATGCATTATATACCCACAAGCTGACAGAGTAATCATGTGTTTCATCTCCTGTTACAACCAATGTATCGTCCAAAGGGCTGGATGTGCTTGGATCAAGGACCTGTATGTCCTGGGCAAAAACTACTTTGACTGCAAACAGAACTAATGATATGATCAAAATTTTTCTCATAACACAAATTTTTTATTTTTTCCCAAATATCATTTTTTTTTTAAAATTTTTAAAATTACTTTGTGATTAAATTTAAAAGTTAAAAATATGAAAAGGCTTCTTCTTTTACTTATGATTGCCTCATGGAGCTTGTCCTGGACCCAGGTACCTAACATTATCTACCAACAGGACTTTGAGAATTACCATCAGGGAGATATGATCATGATTGACAATGATCATCTAAAACCACACATGAGTGGCTATGAAACTTGGAAAGTAAAAGACGGTCATGCTGTTAGTACATCTTATTACGATAATGGAAACAAGACTGCTGATGACTGGATGATTACACCAGTTATTCACCTGGGGAGTCATCCTAAACTTATCTGGCAGGCTATGACTCCTGATGCTCAATACAGAGATGGTTATCAGGTACTTGTTAGCACAGACACAGCACATCCAGACAACCTTAGTAATTATAAGGTTGTATTCCAAATCCAACATGAGAAGACAAGCTGGACATACCGGTATGTTGATCTGTCTAATTATGTCAACAAGAGCGTCAGATTAGCCTGGCGTAATAACAGTACTGACCAGTATTTACTTTATGTGGATAATATTTACGTTTATGATGCAGAGCCCTATGACCTATGGTTGATTTCTGCGAATATGAGTAATTTTGTTAAAAATAATAAATCTTCTCAATTTAAATATCAGGTCTTTAACGTAGGCTACAAACCTGTTTCTGGCTTTGATCTGGAATACACATTTAAAGGAGATACCGAAAATGTTTCCAAGACCGATAGGAAAGATACAGTGCTCGATGCTGGGGCTTTAGTAACCTTCAGCACTGCTAATTTTTCATTACACGAGAACGGAATCCATACTCTGAGGGTGAATACTAAACCCCTGGATACGACTGACTTTTATAACGACAATGATACCCTGGAGAAAACCTTTTCTGTCTGGACTCACAGCTCAAAATCCTTAGTATTGATAGAGCACTTTACAAATGCTTCCTGCTCTCCATGTGCCAGGTATAATCCATATCTGAATAAACTGGTAAAGGAAAACAAATCAAAAGTGGCCCACATTGCATATCATGTATGGTGGCCAGGAACAGACCCAATGTACAGTCACAATCCAGAGCACGTAAAGACACGTGTGAAGTATTATGGGGTAAATGGTGTTCCCACTGCTATTGTTGAGGGAAATTATTTTACTGGTAGTCCAAACGAGGTAACCCAAAAAATGATAGACGACCAGTTCAGTGACAGCGGACTGGTGCAAATAAATCTCTGGCATGAGCACAAAAACGACAGTGTTTATTTTCATCTACGTTTAGTACCCTTTGCAGATTTCATTAAGCCTGTGAGACTCTTCGTTGTGTGGGTCGAGGACAAGAAATATTCATCGCCCCCTGGAAATAATGGCGAAAAGGAATTTTTCAATGTGATGAGACAAATGATTCCCGATGCCAATGGTTATCAGCTTGATACCCTGAGAGAAGGAGATACTGTAGAGGTAGATCTTAAATTTCCTTTTGATTCAGAAGTAAATACCAGCAAATCTAAGATCATAGCTTTTGTCCAGGATTATGATACAAAAGACATTTACGCTGTATTCAAAAAACAGTTCACTGTCTATACAAGCATTAGTGAACCTGAGCAGCCTGTCATTAACCTTTATCCAATCCCTGTCCAAATGGAGTTAAAAGTCTCCCTTGACAAACCAGTGCAAAATGCTAGAGTTGAGATAATTGATTCGCAGGGTAGAGTAGTACTGGTTAAAAACACTTCTGGTGCTAAATTGAAACTGAAAGTTAATAATCTAAATCCAGGTATATACATTCTACGAATACTTGACGGATCGAGGGTTTACACACATAAGTTTGTCAAACAGTAAATTTTGTGTACTATGAAAAAATTTGTTTTGCTAACAACACTTATCCTGAGCATTTTATCCTTTTCTCTAGCACAACAGAACACCTTTACATTACCCTCTGTCACATTACGTACACTAGATGGTAAGACTATAAACACAGCAGATCTTTTGCAGGATAGCACACCTGTTATTATCGATTTCTGGGCCACATGGTGTAAACCATGTATCATTGAGCTAAACACGCTTAATGATCTCTACCCAGACTGGCAGGATGAGACAGGCGTGAAAATCATAGCCATTTCAGTGGATGAGCCACGTACAATGAATCGTGTGGCACCTTTTGTCTCGGCTCGTGGCTGGGAATTCGAAATTTTGCTGGACCCAGATGGCCAGTTTAAGCGGGCAATGAACGTGGTAAATATACCACACTCGTTTCTGATTGCTCCTGATGGGCATATTGTCTGGCAGCACTCAGGCTTTGCGCCGGGAGATGAAGAACTGATGTACCAGGAAATACAAAAATTAGCTAAACAATCAAACGAATAGCCAGATGAAAAGACTTATTTTGTCAATGGCTGCTTTGTTACTGTTAATTACATCAATCCGTGGACAGCAAGGCCTTGCTGTCCACGGTGACTTTGAAATAAACTCACAGTTTTACAATCCTGACAGCATTATAGATGCAAAGCAGCCACCACAGAAAATTGCAGCAAACATATACGGTTACATAACCCTCAGATATAACAACTTTACAGCAGGTCTCAGGTATGAGACTTACCAGAACGCCCTGTTAGGTTATGACCAGCGCTATAATGGACAGGGCATAGCACACCGCTTTATACAATATGCCGACACTTTCGTCACAGTAACACTGGGTAATTTTTATGAACAATTCGGTAATGGTCTGGTGCTTAGAACTTATGAGAATCGCGCGCTCGGTTTTGATAATGCTTTAGACGGTGCGCGCCTTCTTCTGCATCCTGCACCTGGTATTTATCTCAAGGCTCTCATTGGCCACCAGCGTTATTACTGGACAGACGGCCCCGGGGTAGTGCGCGGTGTGGACGGTGAGATTAATATAAACCAGGCCTTAAACATCGACTGGAAGACAGGCATAACGCTTGGTGGTAGCTTTGTTAGCCGCTTTCAGAGTGATGATAATCCTGTTTACATTTTGCCACAGAATGTAGCTGCTTTTGCAGGCAGGCTGAATATTAACCGTGGCTTTTTTAACCTCAATGCAGAATATGCTTATAAGATAAATGACCCGTCAGCTGATAATTTTTATATCTACAAAGATGGTAGTGCACTTTATGTCAGTATGAGCTATGCAAGCCGTGGTCTGGGGATAATTCTCTCGGCCAACCGTTATGATAATTTCAGCTTCCGCTCGGACCGTAATGCCACTGGTAATGATTTGTTAATCAACTCTTTGCCTACGATTGTACCCACACATGCTTATGCACTGGAGAATATTTATCCTTATGCTGTGCAGCCACAGGGAGAGATGGGAATCAGTGGCGAAATTTTTTACCGCTTCAGACGTAAGAGCCTCCTGGGCGGTCGATATGGTACGTTAATCTCACTTAATTTTATTCGTATCAATAACATTGACAAGACTCCCAGGTTCGATGGTACAGGCTATGCAAGCCGTTTCCTTGTGCCTGGCAAGGATATTTTTTACCAGGAGATGGGATTGAAGCTGGAGAAAAAATTTTCCCCGCACTTTAAGCTAAAAGCCAAATATGTTAACCTGGTTTACAACAAAGACTTTGTGCAGGGGCTGGTCGGCTATGGTACTGTATGGGCTAATATCGGCATCATTGACCTGACATGGAAAATAAACTCACATCATGCTTTGCGCAGTGAGCTACAGACATTACAATCACATCAGGACCTGGGTAACTGGATTATGGGTTTTGTTGAATACTCGATTTCACCACACTGGTATTTTACAATAATGGAGCAGTATAATTACAACAATACTCACATAAACCAGCCAGTAAATTATTATACAGGAGCCATAACCTATGTGCAGGGCGGTACAAGGCTGAGCATTGGCTATGGGCGCCAGCGTGAAGGTATTGTGTGTGTCGGCGGCGTTTGCCGTAATGTTCCTGCTTCTAATGGATTGATTTTCAATTTTTCAACCACATTTTAAAAACAGAAACAATGAGAAGAATCCTGATATTAGCTTTAGCATTTGCGCTGTCCTTTTTGTGGGCATGTGATATTGTGGAAAAGCCATACACACAAGAAATTAACCAATGCGGGCATGATAACCTGTCTGTGCCAATTCGCAAAGTCCTGGTCGAAGACTACACAGGACATAAATGTGGCAATTGTCCACGTGCACATGAATTGCTTTATAGTCTTGTCGAACAATACTGCGACCATATTATTCCGGTAAGCATTCATGTCGGTTATTTTGCTACGCCATCAAACGGCTTGTATAAAGACGATTTCCGCACTCCTGCCGGTAATACTTACAATGATTTCTTTGGAGTCGATGCGGCAGGCCTACCCCGTGGAATGGTTAACCGCACAGAATACAATGGTACTCTATTGCTCAGCCCTTCTGCCTGGGCAGGGGCTATTAGCCAGGAAGTAAACAGGCCAGTAAGTGTCGAAGTACAGGTGAAAAATACTTATGATTCTACTTCTCGTAATGGCCAGACTACTATACAGGTAAGCTTTCTCCAGCAGCTACAGGGTAGTTTTAGCCTCACTGTGTGGATAGTAGAGGATAGCATTATTGCTGCACAAAAAAATTATTACACAGATCCACAAGACATCCCTGATTATGTGCATCGTAATGTTTTAAGGAAATCAGTAACAGACCCATGGGGTGAAACGATTTTTGATGGTCAAACAGCAATAAATCAACTGATTACCAGGACTTACAGCTTTAGTATAGATACGAGCTGGGCAGATAGTCACTGCTACATTGTAGCCTTTGTATCAGACAAGGAGACAAAGCAGGTTTATCAAGCAGACCGGGAAAAAATAGCAAAATAGCAAAAAAGCGGCCCTTGAGCCGCTTTTTTGTTTGTGCTTATTTAGTCAATCCTTAAAAACGAGGAAATATGAAGGTCGTAGGAATTTTATATTATTTGCACGCCCTGGCGTACTTATTTTGACCCTTTTAATCCCTTTAATACATGTATAGATTCATTACCCACCGCTGGAACATGGTCTCATCCCCTAAATTGTATAAGCGCTCGCTAACAATAAAGTTACTTTTGATTATTTGCTGGACGGCCTGCATGTGAATAATACCTCTCAAATCCTTTCTCAAAATGATCACAATCTATTTTTCTGGCTAATAAAACTAATTCATGACTCATATCAATAAAATCTATCAACAGCGGATTGATTAAATCTCTCTGTCTGTTGGCCTATGATTTACCTTTCATTTTGCAAGGTTTTTACTTAAAGATACCACTTTACTATTCTGAATTTTCGGACAATTCAATTTCACCCGAAATATATTTTCCCACCCTTTTTAATGTCTTCACATCAATTTCGCGCAGCCGTCCATTGTAGTCAGGGCCCACATTCAACGAGAAAATATTTCCATATTTTACAGCTCCAAGGTAATCTTTGTATATCTCTTCAGCTGGTTTGCAAAGATTATCGTATTTAGGTAAGGAGTAAAACCATTGTGCTCCTCCTTCATGTTTAGGTAAGATGGGATAAGAAAATTCTGCCACAAGATATCCTTTGTATTTAGCTTCAGCATCTTTGTTGTAAGGGGTTTTAGTTATATCACCGATAGGCCCCGGCTTACCTCTTTCACGTATGGCTAGCCTTCCAGCAGGCTGCCCGGTATTGAAGCCCACAAAGCAATCGGGCTGGAATTTATGTATCCACTCTACTGTTTCAACATGACTTAGTCCTCCGTCGCCCACAGCATGGTCTATCCATAAAAATTCGATGGGTCCGTATTCCGTAAGGAGTTCTTTTAATTGGGCTTTTTTCATTTCAGGATTTTTCCCTTCGCCTGCTCTCCATCCCTGCCCATCAACTGCTCCCGGCCAGTTCCAGTCACCTTCTGAATAATAGAGGGCGAGCTTGATACCGTACTTGTCGCATGACTTACGTAGCTCCGCAAGAACATCCTTGCCGAGGGGGCTGTTTGTCACCTTTTTATCTGTTGTTTTTGTGTCCCAAAGACAGAAACCGTCGTGATGTTTTGTCAAGAACAGGATATAATGCATTCCAGCTTCTTTAGCTATCCTGGCCCACTGGTCGGTGTTAACTTCGGTAGCTCTAAAGAAAGAAGCATCTTTATCCCGCGTGGGTGTCCACTCCTGGCCAGAGAAGGTACTGAATGACCAGCAGATGAACATGCCGAACTTCATATCTTTTATTTGCTTGGCACGAACCAAATCATCTGTCTTTTTTGTGTAATCCTTGTTTGCATTCTTGTCCCTGGTACAACTACCCATAACAAGTGCCATAAAAAGCATGAATAGTGCTATTGCTTTTTTTGTCATAATAATATGTGGGTGTGTATTTGTTAGAATTAAAACTATCTGTTAAATTTTTTCAAAGCATTGATCGTCGCGACTATATTTTTTCACAAGAACAGTTGCCTGGATAATAGAAACCATCGTCAGGCAATTTTCCATCTACTTATGCCGGTTTTGTTTTTTAGACCATAAAGAAAGTATCTTATTCGGCTTTCATGCTTGTTGCATCACCAGCTCGTAATGTAAAATTTCGGATTGCTTCTACTCCTTTCTCAAAATGATCCCAATTTATTTTTCCGGTTAATAAAACTAATACATGACTCATATCAATAAAATCAATCAACAGCGGATTGAATAAATCTCTCTGTCCGCTACCTTTCATTTTGCAAGATCTTTATTTAAAAATACCACTTTCCTTGCAAATTAGAAAGCACTTTTAAAGAAATTTTATAATATTTATCTCTGATTCTCAGCCAGATAGTTTATCGTTAAGAAGCGACTATTTATTGACCTGGAAAGCTGTGTCTCCTTTCTCGAAGTAGTTTACAATCTGACGGATAGCAGCCAGGCCAGCGTTGATATTTGCCTCTTTGGTTTGTGCTCCCATCTTCTTTGGTGTGAAGAAATAACGTCCTTCGAATTTCTCTTTGAATACTTCTTCCTTCTCTGGCTTGATGTCTGAGATGTACTTAAAGTCGTCCCTCTCTTCCATGATACGGATCAATCCGTCTTCGTCAATAACTTCGCCGCGTGCTGTGTTTACCAGAGTAGCATTCTTTGGCATTAGCTTTAGCAAATCATAATTTATTGAACCGCGTGTCTGGTCTGTCAAAGGAATGTGGAGCGAAACGTATTGGCATGTACGGAATAATTCTTCGACGCTATCCACCGGCTTGACTCCTGATTCCGCGATTTTCTCTTTTGGAATGAAGGCATCGTAGGCATAAACATCCATCTCGAAACCTTTGGCAATACGTGCCACGTTACGGGCTACATTACCAAAGGCGAGCAACCCCATTGTTTTGCCCTTGAGCTCTGTGCCTGGCTTACCGTTAAACTGGTTACGGGCGATAAAAACCATCATACCCAGTGCCAGCTCTGCCACAGCATTAGCGTTCTGGCCTGGTGTGTTCATTACAACAATTCCTTTCTGCTTTGCGTACTGAATATCAATGTTATCAAAGCCAGCTCCTGCCCTGACAATGATTTCCAGATTCTGGCCAGCGTCAATAACTTCTTGTGTCACTTTATCAGAACGAACTATAAGAGCATTTACATCTTTGACTGCATCTATCAATGCAGACTGGTCTGGATATTTTTCCAGCAGGCGGAACTCATAACCTGCCTCTTCTGCAATTTTCTTTATTCCTTCTACTGCCTCTGAGGCAAAAGGCTTTACTGTAGCAACAAGTACTATCTTTTTCATGACTGTATACTTTTTTATTTGTTTTTCCCAAATTTAGAATAATTATCCAAAAAAGAGAATGATATTTTATACAGTTTTCAAGAATAATGTTAACAATCGTAAATTTTTGTATTATACTGATGATTAATCTCTTACTCTCACGTAGGTATGTTTAAACCCATCGAAAACATCTTCTTCGATAATCAAACTATCCGACAGCTCCCGTATGATATACCGCATTGGCAAAATAATCAGAGAGTCGCCAACATAATACCTGTAATTTATTGTCACGAAGTCAAACGTGTCATGATATAAAATGCTCTCTTCACGGCTGAGAAAATAGTCAGTGTTTTGAACAAGCTCTCCATTTTCATAAATTTTTACAGTGTCATTTTTGTAGAATTTAAAAATCCTCTCAATACCAGTAGATTGTGGTGTCAGAACCTGGTACGAAAAACCACCATTACTTCTTATCCAATACCATGAACCTATTAAATCCGGCTGTGTATCAGACCTGTGACAAGAGAAAAAGAGCAAAAGTCCAGCTACGGGAACACATATTCTCAGGTATTGTCTAAGCATGTTGTTGATCCCCAACAATTTTATAAATGTCTGTTTTGATTGCTCTGAGCAGATCCATTGCTTCTGTTATTGTGTCAATAAGTGGAACTTTCAGATACAGCTTATCTGGTTTTTGCTTGAGCTCCATGTGAGGGTTGCGGCTAATAAATTGTATTATGCCGCTAAAAACTGCGGAATCGTAAAAGGCTGAATTTTTGTCAGAAACAAAGTAGCAGAGCATTGTGTGTGATTTAATTACTATTTTCTCAATACCAAGCTCCATGGCCAGCCATCTGAGACGCACTGCATTAATAAGCTCATCCACAGCCCTGGGAGCCCGTCCAAAACGGTCTTCTAATTGATTTTTAAACTCCACAAGTTCCTCCTCTTTCTCCAGCGTGTTTAACAGATGGTAAATTCTCAGTCGCTCACTATCATCATTTATATAGCTCGCTGGTATTTGTAATTCTAAATCTGTAGATATCTGGCAATCAGAAACAAAGTGAAAATCTTTTTGCCTAACTTCCTGCTCAAACAGGTCTTTAAACTCTTCTGTCTTGAGCTCAAGAATAGCTTCTTCGAGTACACGCTTGAAGGTCTCGAATCCCATCTCATTAATAAATCCACTCTGCTCAGCACCCAGCATGTTGCCTGCTCCACGAATATCCAGATCTTGCAAAGCAATATTAAATCCACTGCCTAGCTCTACAAACTGCTCAATAGTGGTCAGACGCCGACGGGCCTGATCTGTTAAAGCTGATTTTGGTGGAGCCAGTAAATAACAAAAAGCCTGACGCGAGGACCGGCCCACGCGTCCACGTAGCTGATGCAGATCGCTCAGTCCAAACTTATGGGCATCATTAATAATAATTGTGTTAGCATTTGGAATGTCCAGGCCGTTTTCTATGATTGAGGTAGTAACCAGAACATCGAAATCATAATCTATGAATCGACTCATAATATCCTCAAGTTCAGTTGGTTTCATTCTACCATGTGCTATTGCTATACGTGCCTGGGGACATTGCTCCTGGATATATTCTGCTATTTTGGGTAAGGTGTCAATATGATTGTGAACAAAGAAAACCTGTCCATTGCGGTTTAGTTCGTAGCATACAGCTTTTTTAATAATCTTACCATCAAATGTGTGTAGCTCTGTGATGACAGGACGGCGATTGGGTGGGGGAGTCTTGATGATTGATAGGTCTCTGGCCCCCATCAAAGAAAACTGAAGTGTTCTAGGTATTGGTGTGGCTGTTAGTGTGAGTGTGTCAACATTGACCTTTAGCTGGCGAAGCCGCTCCTTGGCAGCAACACCGAACTTTTGCTCCTCGTCAATGATTAGCAATCCGAGGTCTTTGAATTTTACATCTTTGCTAAGCAGACGGTGTGTGCCAATGATTATATCAATCTGGCCTTTTGCCAGACGCTCGAGGGTCTGACGTTGCTCTTTGGGAGTCTTTAACCTGGAAATAAAATCTACAGTAACTGGAAAATCCTTTAATCTTTCACTAAAAGTCTTGTAATGCTGCAATACCAGGACAGTAGTAGGGCAGAGGAGCGCTACTTGCTTATTGTCTGCCACAGCCTTAAAAGCCGCTCTCACAGCTATTTCTGTCTTGCCAAATCCCACATCACCGCATATTAGCCGGTCCATAGGTACTGGTTTCTCCATGTCTTCTTTAACAGCGCGTGTGGCTTCTGCCTGATCTGGCGTATCCTCGTACATAAAAGATGCTTCTAACTCTTCATGAAGATAAGTATCAGCACTAAAAGCAAAACCTTGCTCTTTCATTCGCTCTGCGTACAGCTTTATTAAATCCTTGGCAATGTCTTTTACTTTTTCCTTTGCACGTTCCTTTAGTTTCTGCCATGCTCCTGTGCCTAATTTGCTTAGTGTTGGCTGCTCACCATCCTTTCCCTTATATTTGCTGATCTTATGCAATGAATGAATAGGGACGAACAGCGAATCATTATTCTTGTAAACAATTCTTATGACTTCCTGTCTGACACCATTATTTGTTATAGTCGTTAGACCTGCAAAACGCCCTATACCGTGATCAGCATGTACCACATAATCACCGGGTTTGAGTGATTGGAGTTCCTGGATAAAGACCGATTCTTTCTTGCCCCTGAGCTTCTCATCTTTCAGATGATAGCGGTGAAAACGTCCAAATATCTGATGGTCTGTAAAAATGGTGATTTTTAGACTATTGTCAACAAAGCCTTCGTGCATGGTCTTGTTCACAGGTGTAAATTCGATATCATTACCACCTATATCACTGGAGCTCAGGATTTCACGGATCCTCTGTAGTTGCTTTTTTTGTGAAGACGTGATGTAAAGTTTGTATCCCCTTTGTTGATAATCACGCAGAATCTCTGCTAAAAGCTGAAAATTTTTCTGTAACACAGGCTGGGGCGAGATGTCAAACTCAAATGTCTTTTTAGCTAATAAAGACTGATTAGATAGCTCTATTATGCTAAAATCCTGTAATGAGGAGAAGAACCTGTCATATTTGATATAATCCACTTTAACCTCATTACCATAATCATCCTCATGTGTGAATTTTAATTCAGAATTATTACTGATAAAATCGAGTGTTATTTGTAAGTCATTGAAAACCAGAATATAGCCTCTGGGTAAAAATTCAAAGAAACTAATTTTTTCATCATTAACCCTGGTATGAAGGTCAGGAACAATGCGAATAGCCTCAACTTTACGCATAGAGAGCTGGTCTGAAATATTAAACACACGGATAGATTCCACTTCATCTCCGAAAAATTCTATCCTGTATGGGTCCTCATTGTCAAAAGAATAAATATCAACTATTCCGCCACGCACAGCAAAATGACCCGGGTCAAATACAAAGTCCACCTGCTGGAAATTGTTCTCCTGCAGGAAAAACACAAGTGTCTCAATATCTAGCTTATCACCAACACGGATCTCAAAGGAGCTCTGCTCAAGATCACTGGCGCTAACCACAGCTTCTGCCAGGGCAGAGGGGTAGGTTACCACAATCTTGACTTTACCTGAAATTATTTTGCTAAAAACTTCTGTTCTGAGCAGCAGGTTTGGTGTGTCTATTCCCCTGACTTCATCTGTCAAAAAGGAGCGATGCAATGACGTAGGCAGTATCAAAACTTCCTCTTCTCCAGTGATCTGCTGTATATCATTAAACAGATATGCAGCATCCACATGATTGTCCATACAAATAAGCAAAGGCCTGCCTATTTTCCTGTTCAAAGCAGACAAAACAAAAGCCTTGCTACTACCTATTAGTTTCTTAAACCCAATTCGGGAATTGTTTACTATTTTTTCTGATAAATCATTTATTATCTGGCTATTACAATATCTATCAAAGATCTGCTTCATGCTATTTTCGTTTTTATAACGGCTAAATTTATACAGTTTTTTTATTCAAATCAACTATTATTTATTTATACGGTGTTTGAAATTCAAATAAAGTTTAAATCACTTTTGCGCAGTTCAATTTTCAGACTCAAAATTTAAAGTTCCGTAATTTTTTTATAACTTTAGACTCGCTTTGCAAAAAACATCACAAACTAGAAAAAAAGCTATAAAACATGGAGTCTGAGGCAAAAGAACGCATAATTAAGGTCAATATCGAAAACGAAATGAAAACGGCTTATATAGACTATTCCATGTCTGTCATTGTCTCCAGGGCATTGCCCGACGTCAGGGATGGTCTAAAGCCTGTGCAGAGGCGTATACTCTTTGGAATGCGAGAACTGGGACTCACCTACAACAAACCATACAGAAAATCAGCCCGTATTGTTGGTGACGTTCTGGGTAAATATCACCCTCATGGCGATAGCTCTGTATATTATGCCATGGTCAGAATGGCCCAACCCTGGGCTATGCGTTACCCTCTAATAGATGGGCAGGGTAACTTTGGCTCTGTAGACGACGACAGCCCCGCTGCTATGCGTTATACAGAAGCTAGACTTAAAAAAATAGCCCAGTATCTGTTAATGGATATTGACAAAGAAACCGTTGATTTCCAGCCAAACTTTGACGACAGCCTCCAGGAACCTGTCGTTCTTCCAACACGCATTCCTAATCTTCTGATAAATGGCACTTCAGGTATAGCCGTGGGTATGGCTACTAATATGCCTCCACACAACCTCTCAGACACAATAGACGCAATAGTTGCTTATATCGATAACCCTGATATTACTATCGAAGACCTTATCACAATTATAAAAGCACCTGACTTCCCGACAGGGGGCA
>JALVRO010000146.1 GCA_027031265.1 Bacteroidales bacterium
GTCTATACCTCCACCTCCTCCACCTGGATTCCTCCTACACTTCTTGTAAGTATGCTTTTCATGCTTCTGTAAGTGTGTGAGTGTGTGCGCTCATGTGTCTGGCTGTGCATGCCTCAGATCATGCCACAAAGGCAAATTATTTTAAATACACTTGTATCTGTGTCTTCATAGTTAACAAATATTAATAAATTGTACCTCAAAATTTAAGGCCAGTATCTTGAAGATGTGGTGTACAAAATTTGCTGGAAGATCCTTCTTTAAACATTTTAATAACATTTTGTTTCAAGATCTGTACAAATTAGTTTATAATCTCCCTGTTTGTGATGATCAAAGACCGTTGTTAAGATTGTTGTCTTAAGATGTTGTTTCTCTGACAGGGCTATGTTGGGTAACCCTCCAATGCCTGCGTTTAGCGTAGATATTGGCGAAGAGAGTGCAGAAGTGGAGAATTACGAGGTGAATACGGTAACTAGCGATACACTAATTATTTTTTCTCTCTCTCTCTCTGTCTGCTGTCCAGTGTGAGTTGACATTTATGATTGAGCTCAGAAATTGTTCCTCAGCTCGTCTCTTTCCATCCGTCCGTGCCACGTACATTTCTACATCGTCACCTGTTATCAGCTTCTAACATGAAGAATGTCTGTTTTTATTTGTCAGGCACTCCTCAATCTGGCCGAGCGCCTCGGTGAGGCAAAACCTCGAGGCCTGATGAAGGTCGACATCGAGCAGCTGCCATCCTATCGCTTCCAGGCCGAGGGCCGTAAGACTTTAATGGATCAGACGTCGTGTGTTGTTTGTATGTACGACTTTGAGAACAAACAGCTCCTCCGTGTGCTTCCTTGCAATCATGAATTCCATGCCAAATGTGTCGACAAATGGCTCAAGGTAATAACTAACTGGTTTGTGTGTTGTTATTGTTTTTTTAACTTTTTTATGTCGTTACCTTTATTTGTCACGATGCGTTTCCTTGAAAAATGCACAGAAGTTGTAATCATTTGGTATGTCATTAACAATGTCTAGAATTTTGTGCACATTCTGTACAGTTATTGGGGGATACTCTGCACATTCTCAATGTGGAATGTGATGCCTGGCACGTGCAATTTTTATAAAGTGTGGGTTTTGTTCCATTTCCAGAGCAATCGAACGTGTCCAATCTGCCGACAGGATGCCTCCGAACCTGCAAGTCAATCAGATTAGAGCTTGATCCATTCCACTGAGCTGCCAGATCTGTGCTCTGTCATGGTGACACGAGGCCAGACGTGTGGTGTTCTGTTTGATCACGAGCTAGCTGTCAGGTAGTTATTCTCAGTAGCTTGGAACTATGAATATTATGATAGTGAAATAACAGTACAACAGTGTACAGGAGTCCAGGCATGGTACAGGAGTCCAGGCATGGTACAGGAGTCCAGGCATGGTACAGGAGTCCAGGCATGGTACAGGAGTCCAGGCATGGTACAGGAGTCTAAGCCAAGTCGTGAAGACTGTAAACATGATGTCGGTTGGTCCGTATCTTGCCTACAAGCAGTCGGTCAGATGCAGTGTGTCTGTGCATCGTGGAATCAGGTGATCCACCGAACAAGAGAAGACTGTTCATATACATGGATAGCACAG
>JALVRO010000147.1 GCA_027031265.1 Bacteroidales bacterium
ACGAAAAGCAAAGCTAACCGATATAAGAGTTCGTCGTCATTCATTTTTCATTTCTTCTTTTTTTCGAAGAATGTGAGCTGGTATGTAGATAATTATAGCTATGAGTATAAACAAAACCAGGAGCAGCCGCCTGATTGTAAAATGCTTAGCCAAAAAAAATGATAAAAATATGAATACCAGATTAATTAATGATAAGATAAGCAAAGTTTGCCGTTGTGTAAAACCAAGTCGCAGAAAAATATGATGAACATGGTTTTTGTCAGGTTCGAAAAAATGTTTACCAATAATAGTGCGCACGTATATTATTCTCATCAAATCATAAAAAGGCATAATCATTATGCCAAAAGAGACAGCCGGGGCAGGGAAATATTTAAGGTCAGAGAAACGCAATACAAACTCATTAAACTGGACAGCCAGCAAACCAATAGTCAGTCCTATAATCATTGTACCTGTGTCGCCCATAAAAATCTTATTCTCCCCGTCCGAGAGATTATATCTGAGATATGCCAGCAGAGAGCCTATAAGGATGACAGCAATAACAGTGTATTCATAGATATGACGCTGATAGAACCAGAATCCGAATGTGGCTGCTACTTCGATAGCAATCACAGCAGAGAGGCCATCAATCCCATCTATAAAGTTAAACGCATTAATGATTATCAAGAAAATCAAAATAGTCAAAGGCACCCCTATCCAGGCTGGTATATAAAATATGTGGAAGAATCCATGCATATTCGTAATTCGCACATCTCCAAGTACTACCAGAAGGCTAACAGCAACAAGCTGTCCAAGGAATTTTGTCAAAGGAGCTGTTATGAGGATATCATCCTTGATGCCAATAAAAAAAAGTATTATCAATGAGGCTAAAAAACTATTCAAAAAAGATGCTTCTCCCGCAGGAAGCACCAATAAAGTAGCTAAAGCAATCGAAGCAAATATCGCTGTACCAGCCAGACGGGGTATAGGTTTACTGTGCACTTTTCTTTCATCGGGGCGGTCGAGCCATCCTGTCATACGCGTCACACGGATGATTGTAGGTATAGACACAAATGTTATAACAAAGGCTAAAAGAAATCCCAGAATTATCATTATTTTAACCTGGCCCAAATCCATGATCCTTTATTACTTTTATCTACAAATTTTTATTTTATTAACCAATAAATCAAATCTATTTGAACAGTGAAACCGACTTTAACCATATACGCAGCAATAGACATTAATCCTGACTTTGCAGAGTACATTCATGACCACAACCTGGCTTTATTCGAATCTGGTCAAATAATAAAATATCTACATCTGGAGCGTCTAACCAGACAAAAATACGACAACTCCCTGCATCGAAGGCTGTACGACACGTTAAAAAAAGAAAAACTACTAACCCTGGAGACAGATCTGGGTTTTGTTGATAGCATACTGGGGCGTAGCTTTATTTCAACAGACGGGAAATTCCGGTTTGAAGCTGACCCATGGGAGAAGATTAGCACCAGGCCACAAAAAGGACGCGCCCTGTGGCTGACAGCTGAGGAGAAGCAAGCATGGGGTGCGTCACACGAATTAGCACACATTTTCTCTACTGTGCCTTTCTATGGAATGTTTCACGATAATAGCCTGCTTGTACACTTTGACGGAGGGGCAAGCAAGAGTAATCTGTCTGTGTGGCTGTGGCGGTCCGGCAAGCTGGAGCTCATTGACTATTCGTGGGAAGCCAGGCACCTGTCCTCGCTCTTTAATGCTAATGCCCTTAATTTCTTCATCACAGGTGTCAAAAGACGCGAACATAATAGCATGGCAGGCAAGTATATGGGACTGGCAGGCTGGGGACAATACAGGCCTGAGATTGAGCAATGGCTCGTAGAAAATGATTTTTTTGCAGACATCTGGCCGGACAAAAAATTTTTTTTCCGTAAGGCTAAAGAGCGTTTTGGCTGGCAGGGTAAAAGCTTTGACTCACGGGACAAATTCTTACAAGACATTGCCGCTACTGTGCAGCAATATTTCACAAGGGAGACAGTAAAATTGATTGCCAGGTTTCAAAAAAAATTTCAGGCTAATCATCTGTATTACACCGGCGGTAGTGCATTGAACCTCTATACCAACCAGGCACTCATCAATAGTGGATTGTTTGACAATGTTTTTATTCCACCGGCGACAGGAGATTCAGGCCTAAGCCTCGGAGCTGGAGCATTCATTGAATGGAGCAAGGGCAATGAGGTAAAAAAGCATTTGCCTTATCTTAATAATTGGGGGCTTGATTGTCCCCAGGTCATCGACGATCCACATGACATAGCCCGGATTGCCTCACTGCTAATGGACGACAAAGTCATAGGGATATGCAATGGCTGGGGAGAGGCAGGGCCACGTGCTCTGGGAAACCGTAGTATAATTGCCCTGCCACATAGCCGCAAACTGTCGCGACGTGTGAGTGAGGAGATGAAAGGAAGGGAATGGTACAGGCCTGTGGCTCCTATTATGCTCGCCAGTGAAGCACAGAAAGTGACAGGTATAGAACATCTGCCAGAGCTCGCCCGTTACATGCTTATCAACTTCAAGGTTCTACCACAGTGGAGGGACAGGCTCAGGGGCATAGTCCATGCCGATGGTACAGCCAGAATACAAGTTCTCTTCAGGCGCGGAGAAAATCCTTTTATGTGGGATCTGCTTACCCTGGTGCGTGATAAATACGGTGTCCCTGCACTTATAAACACTTCTTTCAATTCCCGTGGCAAGCCGATTGTTCACACACCCGGGGATGCTTTGACAGATGCTGGGGCTATGGGATTGGATGCACTGGTTATTAATGGCCGTCTTGTGTAAAAACTGCTTAACTTTGAGAAGCCCATCCCAGAATTTTTATCCTGTCAAAGATGAGTATTTGGGTCTTATGATAAAAAGTGTTATAACTTCCCACAATTCTTAACTCGCTTATTGACAAAGCATTACAACCCTATAAATAAAGAACAGATGAATTTTTCCTGGACCATGTGGGGATTTATCGATACGCATATACAGTTACAAATTATCAAAACGGCTGAGTATAAGAGCAACAGGAGCGGCGGGCATCTTTGATGCTATCCGCCGCTCCTGTGGGTAGGGCTCAAGGAAAAGTACTAATGGATGATTATTTTTTTAGTATAAATATGACCATCTGTGATATGACGCAAAATATAAATACCAGGCTTCATACCATTCATGTTTATTTGCTCATCTGTGTATCCCACCTGGTAATGAATAATCTCCCTGCCCGAAAGATCCACAACCTGGAGTATTCCTGGCTTTAGATTAGTAATCACAAAGTGTCCATCCGATGGATTTGGATAAACCTCGAGTAAGGTCATAACACACGACTGTGGGTCAATTTGAAGAACATTACTCGAGTCCGTCATACCCAGGCTATCTATTACTATTCGCCTTAGATAGAGTGGATTATCTGGTTTTGCCAGAGTAATGCCATCGCTATTTGATAAAGTATCTATGCTGATCCATTGTAGCTGGTCTGAGCTTTTCTGCCAGATAAATTTTAGAGGCTGAACGCCGCCTGTTACCTGTGTGGCCTGCAATGTAACTTGCTGAGAATTACAGGTATATCCTGACAGGTTGTTGTTTGAGAGGCTATCGGCTATGATGAAATTGTCAATCTGTAGATAAGCATAACCATTTTCCCAGAATCCACTAAAAGAGACTGTAATATCCTTCCCCTGATAGCCGGAGAGAGGCAACGAAATAGTAACAAAATTACTATCAGCAATGTAATTAGTAGAGTCAATGACCAGCACTGTGTCATAAGCATCAGTACAATTTTCTGCTATAAGAATGGCAAACCAGGAGCTATCCCCCATTTGCCCTGGGTTAGGAGGCCATCTCTGTCCATCCATTACGCGATAATCCAAGCGCAGAAATGATCTATGTGTTATATCCAGAACGCGATGTAAATAATAAAACTGTGTTGTGTCGTAATTATTAATATAAGAGTTTAAATACTTATTTGTGTCACCTCTGACAGTGTCCACATCATACTGTAACCATATTCTGTAATCAGGCTCATACCAGTTGCTATTAAACCCTCTATAGTCTTGATCATCAAACACTTGCTTAACTGGCAGATGCTGTGGCTGATTAACCAAAAATTTCCCATAAGCTGTGTCATTAGCCGCTTCTACATCACCTGGTAGCTGGGTGACAACCTTAATGGAATAATCCCCTGGAGAGGAAAAATCATAATTAGCGACGATAAATGAATCAGATTGATTATAAGCCAGATTAGTGTACAGTGTATCATATAATATCTGTTCATAGCTGTTTTCAATAATTACCTTGACAGGAATAGTATCAATTGTCTCATAGCCGAAATTTTTAATATAAGCTTTTATCTGCTCTGTGCCGCCACAAGCCACTGAGCCATAAGGAGATTCTATATAGACCGCTCCTACGTCACGGGCCTTGGCATTGTATTTAACAGAAAAACCTGCATCTGCATTGTATTGGTCTGAGACGAATTTAAGCAACACAGTACCAGAGCTTACGAATAAATCATCTGGTACAGAATCCAGGCTAAATACTGCAGCAAGAGGTGCAATCTCATCTGCTCCTGCATAAACATATAATGAGTCCTGGCCTGGCACCAGACTGAAGCTTATAAAATCCAGCATTACTCCGTGAGCGCCAGCAGGGTTGATTAGCCATTTATTCAAAGAATTGTTTTTGTAAAAATAATATCCTCCATTGTCCTGTATTGTGCCTTCCTGCTGTGTCAGCACTGTATAAGTAGTGTCACCTATCTCAGGATACAGGTTAATGATTGCTTGCTGGCTATTGTTAAAATTACTGCTTCCAGGAGTAAGATCATCCAGTCTGAACCAGCCATTATAAGCGCCGCCCCAGCCCCAGTTGACGTGGAAAGTTGTATCACCGGGCTGATAACCATCGATTACAAAGGCATGACCACCAGATCCAAAGCCGGCATATAGAACGGGTCTGAGATTGTTTATCTGAACCATGATCAAGCTATCCCAGTGCCATTGGTCAGTCGTTGATTTGTAAATCAATATAGAACTGCGTGAATAATCAAAGTAATTTTTCATAGCAGCTAGGGCCGAGGACATATAAGCACCAGAGCCCGAGGGTGAATAATTCATATTCACAGCCACACCGCAATGATACATAAGCTGGGCCACGTGATTATTGTAGGAAGATAGTGTATTTGGCATTGAATCCCAGTAATAATGTGTATGGGCAAAGTCAGCGTACTGTTCGCCATAGGTATAGTGTGTATAAGAATGCTCGCTATTACCAAAAACAGGATAATTCCAATATTTTAGAACCTGGGCCATCGCGGTAGCCACGCAGCCTGTATATACATGTCCGTCAGGACCTTTGGCATCAGTCGGGCACATTGCATTGTAGTATTTGCCCTGGTTCCACCTTGTAGCAAGCAGAGGTCCTGTAGCCTTTGCACTTTTTCTAAGAGGTACGTGTCCTGTAATATATTCTTTCCACAATAGTTTAAGCACTGGGTGTTGTTTAATTATTCCATACCTTGCAGCCAGTGTAATAACTGTTGCGCTGTCGAGCCATGCTTTCAAAGCCTGGGGCATATTGTCATTAACAGGAAAATCTGACTCATCTGAATAAGCAAGTATTGGATAGAGTTCTGACTGTGATGAGACAATTACAAAACCTTTCCTCCCATGCAGACGAAAGATATAAAACGGGTAGCTCATACTTTTCCTGGTTGTGCTAACAAGCTCAAGACTAGAGGCCTTTAACCCGGGGAAATGTGCAGAAAGAAAGTTTTGGGCAACCTGGCGAGCAATTGTAGTATCGACTATGCCAGCTCTGAGTGCCAGGCCTAAAGCGATGACTAGTAATAAAAGGACAGCTCTTTTCATGATGGATTCATTAGACGTTCTACATGATAAGACATGAATTTCGCGTTTTTAGTTGCATACTGGATTAAACAAACGTAAAAAAAGACGAGGCGCAGCACAGGGCTGTACCTCGTCTTCAAAGAATTATTTATTTAAAATTTAATGAATTTCAGGCAATCTTCCTGGCGTCCATGGAGCTTGCAGTTGATCCAGTTTTATTTCTATGTTCTTAACCTTTGTTGTTAGGTCTTTTAGCTTCTGAATCTGTGGTGGGACGACCTGCTGAAGGATTTGCAGCTGCTGTTTCTCTGTGTTTGTCACCCCAGCCAATGTTTCATAATGTGCCCATACCAGGTACTGCAAACGGTGATAAATCTCTGGCTGATGTGGAGGTAGCTCTTCGTAGCTTGCACGAGGCTGGACACCACGGAAAGCAAAGATTACATTATCCAGATCCCGCTCTATCTGCTGTACTTTTGTCATCAGTTCTGGCGAGGCGTTGGGCGTTGCCAGAAGTGCCTGTTTAATAGACTTAACACGCTTGTTCAGCTCATCAGCATAATTCATTGCTCCATAGACCACGCGACTCATCCTTGCTACCTGTTGCTCATAAGCATACAGATCAGCCGGGTTAGCCTCAAATGTTCTATTGTGGAGCATCTTGACCTCAAACTCGACCTTGTCCACCAGAGGTTTATACTGTCCTTTGTCATAGAGCGCCATTGAGACGTAATATTTACCTGGCATAACGAGGATACCCTGATTAAACTTTTTGAAGGGGTCAAATTTGTCGGTCTTGACTATAGCTGGTGTTGGGTAACGAAGATTCCAGGTCACACGGTTGATTCCTTTGTGTGGTTTTGTAGTGACTTTGGCAACGACATTTCCATCTTTGTCGTAGATTGTAAATAGCAGATAAGAAGGCTCTTCTTTCTCCTCGTCCTGGTATTGCTTAGGTGTGATCTGTGGAATTGGTTTACCCTGTTTCCACAGTTTCATTTCTCTTTCGTGACGTAGCTCTCTCGTGCTCTTAGGCGCATTTTTGAGATAATATGTGAAAGTCGCACCAAAAGGAGGATTTTTTGCGATAAACTCAGTGCTACCCTGGCCATATTTCCCGTCTTTCTGGATATAGGCATAAGCAGGATGTATCGGGAAAATATAAGCATCTTTGTGCAATACATCATTTGTCAGGTAACGCAAAGGTGAATAATCATCCAGGATATAGAAGCCGCGACCAAAGGTAGCCAGAACCAAGTCATTCTCATGTTTTTGAATAGCAATGTCATATACTGCTATTGTTGGCAAGCCAGCCTTGAGCTGTATCCAGTGCTGCCCTTTGTCCACAGAGAAGAATACGCCAAACTCTGTTCCCACGAACAAGAGATTAGGATTCTCAGGATCCTCTGCAATAGTATAAACGCTACCGCGCCCTGGTAAATCATTAGAAATAAGCTGCCATGAGCGTCCACGGTTGTGGCTGACCAGGACATAAGGTTTGAAATCAGCCTGTTTGTAATTAGCTATCGTAGCATAGACAGTATTTGCATCATGTTGTGAGGCGAAAATATCTGTGACATAAGCCAGGTTAGGCACTCCAGGGAATTTGTCAATCTTTTGCCAAGTCTTACCGCCGTCTTCTGTGACCTGTATAAGGCCATCATCTGTGCCTACATATATGAGTCCTTCGACTAATGGAGACTCGTCCAAAGCCACGATTGTGCCGTAGAGAGAGGTAGAAATATCCTTACCCACTGCATCTGATGGCCAATATTTACCCATACATGGAGCAATGCTGCTACGGTCGAGCTGTTGTGTCAGGTCCGGACTAATCTTTACCCAGGTCTCACCCTGGTCATCACTACGGAACACATAATTAGCTGCAATGTATAGACGCTTGTGATTGTGTGGACTGATGAGGAAAGGAGTATTCCAGTTCCAGCGATAGGTCAGTTCGTCTTTACCAGGCATTGGCTTGATATAAAGGCGTTCACCACTACAACGGTCATAACGATAAATATTACCATACTGATATTCGCTATAAACAATATTTGGATCTTTGGGGTCAACCATACCGAAAAATCCATCTCCACCGACAGTAGCAAACCACTCGCAAGCAGTCACACCCTCTGAGCTCAGATTACGGGAAGGTCCACCGAGAGAGTTGTTATCCTGGGTACCACCATAAACATAGTAGAATGGCTCGTCATTGCTCACATACACTCGATAGAACTGCACTATTGGCAGATTTCCAAAATGTCTCCAGCTTTTACCGCGGTCATAGCTTTCGTATAGACCTCCGTCGCAGCCAATAAGCATGTGATTCGTATTATCCGGGTCTATCCACAGAGCATGATCATCCACATGGCGGGCTTTGTTGCCCAGTGGTTTCCATGTCTTACCACCATCGTGAGTGACCTTAGAGACTGTCTCCAGAGAATAAACAGTATTCACGTCCCTGGGGTCTGCTACAATCTCAGCATAATACTGTCCGCTGGTATGGTAATCACTCATTCTCTGCCATGACTCACCACGGTCTACTGAACGGAAAAAGCCGCCGTTTTTTTCCTCGCCGTATATAATAGCATAGATAACGTCAGGGTTGACAGGAGAGATAGCCAGGCCTATTTCACCTTTCCATCCAGAAGGCAGGCCATTAGTAATTTTTCTCCATGTTTCGCCACCATCCTCTGATTTATAAATACCCACACCTGGGCCACCACCTATCTTTGTCCAGAAGCGGCGGCAACGCTGTGTTGTGGTAGCATACATCACATCAGGATCGCGTGGGTCAAAGTATACTCCATTAACACCTGTGTACTCGTCAACATAAAGAACTCTTTTCCAGGTCTTACCACCGTCTGTGGTCTTGTACAAACCACGATCTCCACCAGAACGCCACAGAGGACCTTCGGCTGCCACGAAAACAATGTTAGAATTCTTTGGATTAATAGCAATCATACCGATATGCTCAGATTCCTTGAGCCCCATATTTTTCCAGGTCTTACCTCCGTCTAATGACTTGTAAACACCATCACCATAACCAACAGAGCGCTGGAAATTATTTTCACCAGTTCCAACCCATATCACGTGGGGATTATTCTGATCTATTGTGACACAACCTATTGAATATGATCCCTGATGATCAAAGACAGGCTGGAAAGTAATACCTCCATTAGTAGTCTTCCAAACACCACCACTGGCGGCTGCTATGTAAAATTCTGAATGATTATTAGGGTTAATGGCTATGCCTGAGACACGCCCAGAAGTGTAAGCAGGACCAATAGAGCGGAACTTCAGTCCGCTAGTAAGCTTTGAGTCAATTTTTTGCGCATTAACAAAAAACGGAATCACAAGAAATAACAAAAAAAATCTAAGACGCATAATAAGTATTTTTAGGGTTTCTTGTTCTAAATTATTCTTTAATCAAGTTTTATAAAAAATTTTTAAATGAAAAATCCTTAATAAAATCGACACATTCGTTCTAAAATAAGATTTACAAGATATCACGTGCCTGCAAACTTTAGACAAGATATTGCGCAGTTAACTGATTCGCTTTAACTTTATCACCAAACACCAAACATACAAATGAGAAATAAAAGGCTTGCCATAATACATACACATCCAGTGCAATATAATGTACCATGGTTTATCCGTCTGCAAGAAAAGTTTGACATAAAGGTTTTTTATACATGGAGACAAACACACAAAGGTTACTGGGATAAAAAATTCGGTCGTTTCGTCAAATGGGATATACCTTTGACAGAGGGATATGAACATGAATTTGTGAAAAATATCTCCCCATGGCCAGGACCAAACACCTTGTGGGGAACGATTAATCCACAACTCATCCACAAGATTAAAGCTTTTCGACCTGATTTGCTACTTGTTTATGGGTGGAAAAATCTCTCGCACCTGCATGCAATGCAATACTTTCACGGTAAGATTCCTGTTCTTTTCAGGGGAGACTCGACAATGCTGGACACGACACAAAATATCAAAGACCAGATAAGATCCAGGTTGCTGAGAAAAATTTATAAACTCGTAGATTATGCCCTGTACGTAGGCAGTGAGAACAAAAAATATTATCTCGTACACGGCATGCAAGAATCCCAACTTATCTTCGTGCCTCATGCTGTAAATAATGAACATTTCTCTGACCTGGACGGCAGTTTTTCGCGGAATGCCCGACAGTGGCGTAAGGAACTCGGGTTGGATGATAAAAACCTCACATTCCTCTATGCAGGCAAGTTTGAACCAAAGAAAAATCTGCGACTGCTTATCACAGCATTTATGAGGGATAATGACCCATCACACAGATTGATTCTGGTAGGAAATGGACAGCAAGAACAAGAACTGAAAAACCTAGCATACAGGGACAAACGCATAATCTTCCTGGCTTTTCAGAATCAGAAAAAAATGCCTGTGGTTTATAGACTGGGCCATGTACTGGTTTTGCCGTCTGCCTGGGGTGAAACATGGGGACTTGTGGTTAATGAAGCCATGGCCAGCGGACGTGCTGTAATAGTAAGCAACAGGGTAGGATGCGCCTCTGACCTGGTACACCCGCGAGACAATGGTTACATCTTTAACCACAAAAACATCTTAGACCTCAGCTATATTTTAGAGAAGACGACAATAGAAAAGGCAGAAAAAATGGGACTAAAAAGTCTGGAAATAATTAAACACTGGAGCTATGACACAGGTCTTGAAAACATGAGTCATTTACTCAGTTTATAACCACTATTTCAAAAGGCAATTTATATAAATTTTCCAGATCCTCTGCATATTCACGAATAGTGGGATCACGCTCATCATAATACCAACGCACTACTACATCATGTCCCTTATTGTATATTTTACTCAATGCTTTAAATATAAGAGAAATATTAACCAAAGAGGCAGAATTTAAATACAAAATACGAAATGTAAAGATAGTCTTATCATTTGGATCCAGCGAATACTTATTAATCCACTCTATCACATGTTCGTAGAACTTAAACGGATGCTCCATCAGCGAGACACCGACAATAAAAAATTTACCCTGCCACTTGTCCAGGATAATCTCTGGACTATACTCTGTCTCATGAATATACAGGCGTTCCATAACTCTTATTTTTATTTGTCATTATCTAATTTTAGTACAGCCAAAAATGCTTTTTGAGGCACATTAACCTTCCCTATCATCTTCATACGTTTTTTTCCCTCTTTTTGTTTCTCCAGAAGCTTACGTTTTCGTGAAATATCTCCACCATAACACTTGGCTGTCACATCTTTGCGCAAAGCTTTAATAGTGCTACGTGCAATAACTTTAGCGCCCACAGCAGCCTGTATAGCTATCTCAAACTGATGACGGGGGATAAGCTCTTTGAGCTTTTCGGTCATGCGCTTACCAAAAGCATAAGCTTTACTACGATGAATAAGTGTAGACAGAGCTTCAACTTTCTTTCCATTTAACAAAATATCCAGTTTCACCAGGTCAGAACGCCTGTAACCAATCTGGTGATAGTCAAATGATGCATATCCCTTGGAAACACTCTTGAGCCTATCGAAAAAATCAAAAACTATTTCTGCCAAAGGCATTTCAAACACAAGCTCCATACGGTTGCCTGGCACATAATTCTGCCTGGTCAACTCACCGCGTTTGTCAATACATAGTTTAACAATATTGCCCATGTATTCGATAGGCGTGATTATCTCAGCCTCAATATATGGCTCTTGGATATAATCAATAAGTCTTTCTTCGGGCAGCTGTGCCGGATTGTGTATCTCGAAAACTTCGCCTTTTTTCGTGTGCACTATATAATTGACATTAGGCACAGTCATTATAACGTTCATGTTAAACTCACGGTCCAGGCGCTCCTGCACTATCTCCATGTGCAAAAGCCCAAGGAAACCACAACGAAAACCAAAACCCAGAGCCGCTGAGCTCTCAGGCTGAAAGGTCAGGGCTGGATCATTTAGTTTCAAGCGTTCGAGAGCTACACGCAAATCCTCAAAGTCGTCTGACTCTATGGGATACACACCGGCATAAACCATTGGTTTGGCCTCTTCAAAGCCTTCGATAGGCTTATCACAGGGACGGTCTACATGTGTAATGGTATCACCCACCCGCACATCACTAGCTGTTTTCACACCTGTGATAATATAGCCTACTTCCCCTGCTTCCAGTTCCTGTGTAGGTTCATAATTAAGTTTTAGATAACCTATTTCCTGTGCCTCATACTCTGTGCCCATGTTGAAGAAACGCACACGGTCACCTTTGCGCAGGCGGCCATTAAAAATTCTGAAATATGTGATTACACCTCGAAACTGATTATACACAGAGTCAAAAATCAAAGCCTGAAGAGGAGCATCTGGATCCCCCTTTGGCGGTGGAATAAGAGTAACAATAGCCTCAAGGATTTCCTCTACCCCCATGCCAGTCTTTGCGCTAGCCTCTATGATCTCGTCACGTGAGCAGCCCAGCAAGTCTACAATCTGGTCTTTGACCTCCTCGGGCTTGGCCGAAGGCATGTCCATTTTGTTAAGCACAGGAATTATCTCCAGGTCATGCTCCAGTGCCATGTAAAGATTGGAAATGGTCTGGGCCTGAATGCCCTGTGTAGCATCTATTACCAACAAAGCTCCTTCTGATGCAGCAATGGCTCGAGATACTTCATAAGAAAAATCCACATGACCAGGTGTGTCAATTAGGTTAAGCACATACTGCTCTCCATCGTAGCCGTATTCCATACGAATAGCATGGCTTTTGATGGTGATACCACGCTCTCGCTCCAGGTCCATATCATCCAGGACCTGGTCCACAAGATTATCCTTGCTAATTGCACCAGTGTGCTCAAGCAAGCGATCTGCTAATGTGCTTTTACCATGATCTATATGTGCAATTATGCAGAAGTTTCGTATATTTTCGCGCTTTACCTTCATAGACTTTAGTTGTGTTTGAGCCTTGTGAAGAATTAATTTTTCTTATCTGTGTAAAGGAAACGCTTAATTTTCTTTGTGGCTGTCTTGACAAACGGCTCTCTGTGGAACTCCACTTGCTGGATACGCGCCGATTTACTAACCCTCTGGTTAACGAAACCTTTAAGTTGTCGCTCAAGATTCTTTAGGTATTCATTAACAATATCAGCCGAATGCTTCAGTTTATCCCATTGATGCTGTGAGAATTCTGAGGCTTTATCTTTTTGTTGGTTAAACCATTCGAGGGCTTTTTTCTCAACCTGTTCAAAATCAATATGTACCAGAGCAATGAGCTTACCTTCACGCTGTATTACTAATGATTCATTAACATTCTCAAAGCTATTAATAATAGCTTCTATTTCTTCTGGATAAATATTCTCGCCCGACGGCCCCAAAATCATATTCTTACTACGGCCGCGTATATACAGGTGTCCATCCTTGTCAAACACGCCAAGGTCACCTGTGCGAAACCAACCATCCTCAGTGAAAGTCTGCCTGGTTAGTCCAGGTTCTTTGTAATAGCCAAGCATAACATTAGGGCCCTTGGCCACCACCTCACCCTCGCCTGTTTTGGGATCAGGGTCAAGAATCTTGAGAGTAACAGAAGGAATAGCAGGTCCTGTGGACTGAAAACGCTGTGTTTTAGGGTTAGCTCCAGCAAGCAAAGGAGCGGTCTCTGTCAGGCCATATCCCACTGCATAAGGGAAACCAGCCTCACGCATAAAGCGCTCAACCTCAGGGTCGAGTTTAGCACCACCTATTCCAAAGAACTTAATATTTCCACCAAAGAGCTTTTTAAGTTTTTTTCCAGCGATACTATGGAGGGCCTTTCTTCCGAGACCAGTCTTATAAACCGAAGCTGTGATTTTCTTTGACTGAATCGTAGGCAAAATATTCTTCCTGAAGATTTTCTCAATTATAAGGGGTACAGAGAGCATAAAAGTCGGACGAACCTTTTGCAGTGCGGGCAAAAGTATTGAGGCTGTAGGCGGCTTCTCCAGGTAATATACAGTTCCTCCATGAAGAAATGGCACCAGAAAACCAATGGTATTCTCATAAGTGTGAGAGAGGGGCAGTATTGACAGAAATTTCTCTCCAGGCTCAACCCACTGCACATACTGAACATCAAGAGCGTTAGAAATAATGCTACGATGTGTGTGCATTACGCCCTTGGACTTACCTGTGGTACCTGAGGTATAAATAATAACAGCCAGGTCAGTCTCGGCAAGGTCTGGTTCCCCAGCCGGATCCATAAGCTCGTTTGCCAGAAATTTCTCATTTTTAGCAAGATCAAAATTCTCCAGATCTGTGAATCTGCTAAAATCCTCCACAAGGATAATATCACTAATATCTGTTTTGATGTCTTTTAGCTTTGACAATAAACGCCGCGAGACAAACAGCACCTTACTCTCAGAATGAGCAAGAATATTCTCTACTTCATGTGCTGAAAAATCAGGTAATAATGGTACTGCAACCAGTCCGGCAGATGTCAGAGCAAGGTAAGTTATTCCCCAATTGGGCATATTCTCGCTCCACAAAGCCACTTTATCTCCTTTTTGTAGGCCGAGGTTATCGAACAAGGTATTCTTGAGCCTTTGTATAGCCTCATAGGCCTGTGAATAAGTATATTTTTGACCCGTCGAAAGACCTACCCACACAAGGGAGTCAGGATAAGACTGTACAGAATGCTTCAATAATGAACGAAAAGTCTTTGGTCTAAGGTCAAGGTAATTATGCTTCATTGTCCATTGTTTTTATTAAATATATGTGAAGACTTTGGGAAGTCAAATTTAACCAATTCTATAAAATCATCAATACGCTGGACAATCTCAGAGTGCTTGAGAGAGGCCAGACGTTGAGTACCGAATTTTTCGACAGTAAAAGAAGCCAGGACAGAGCCTGCAATAACGCCATTTTTCAGGTTTTCAAAAGAATAATCAGCTGTAGTAGCCATAAAGCCACACAGACCACCTGCAAAAGTGTCGCCAGCTCCTGTAGGATCAAAGATATCAAACAGCGGCAAGGCTGGTGCAAAGAAAATTTTCTCTTTACTGAAGAGCAAAGCCCCATGCTCACCTTTCTTAATAATCAAATAACGTGGTCCCATGTTGAGTATCTCCTCGGCCGCAGCACGTATAGTATGCTTACCCGAAAGCA
>JALVRO010000148.1 GCA_027031265.1 Bacteroidales bacterium
CTCCCAGTCACATGCAAGCATTTTACCAGTACGTGCTATACCAGTCTGAACTTCGTCTGCAATGAAAAGTACGTTCTTGTCTTTACACATCTGATAAGCTTTGCTCAAATATCCCTCATCTGGTACCTTGATACCAGCTTCGCCCTGGATAGGCTCTACAAGAAAAGCGGCAACGTTGGGATCTTCGAGTTCATGGGCAAGGGCATCAAGGTCATTATAAGGTATTGTAATGAACCCAGGTGTGTATGGCCCATATTCTGCCTTTGCTGTTGGGTCTGTTGAGAAAGATATGATTGTGATGGTACGTCCGTGGAAGTTGTTTTCGCATGTAATGATCTTGGCTTTATTCTCTGGTATACCTTTGACTTTGTAAGCCCATTTACGGGCAAGTTTTAGGGCTGTCTCCACAGCCTCGGCTCCTGTATTCATAGGCAAAAGCTTGTCATAGCCAAATAGCTTGGTTGCATATTCCTCAAACTCACCCAGGACATTGTTGTAGAAAGCTCGGGATGTGAGAGTCAGTTTGTCGGCTTGCTCTTTGAGTGCCTTAATAATTCGAGGATGACGGTGTCCTTGGTTTACAGCAGAATAAGCAGACAGGAAGTCATAATACTGTTTACCTTCTACATCCCATAGGAAAGGACCTTCGCCTTTGTTAAGTACTACTGGTAATGGATGATAGTTGTGTGCACCGTATTTTTCTTCTCTTTCAATGTATTCCTTTGCTGTCATTGTTATGTTATTTTAAAATTTTGCTTGTGCAAGTTTAAAAAAAGTTTGCATTTATAAAAATGATTAAGAGTATCTTTAGACACAGAATTTTAATAATTTTGTTAAAACGAAACTTTAGAATCATGGCAACAGAATTACACAATCTTTCAGGATATGATCCTGGCTTGGTGCCAGATGCTTCTGATTTCACTTTTGGTATAGTTGTAGCGCAGTGGAATCATGAGATAACTGAGGCCCTGTGGGAAGGGGCATATAACACATTACTTGAGCACGGCGTAAGGCCTGAGAATATCATTAGAATCGATGTACCAGGTAGTTTCGAACTTACATTTGGGGCCAAAATACTGCTGGAGAAGCCACATATAGATGCTGTTATAGCTATAGGATGTGTTATTCGCGGCGAGACACCTCATTTTGAGTATATTTCACAGTCTGTTAGTAGTGGCCTGACACAGCTCAACGTTATATTCCGAAAACCTGTTATTTTTGGCGTTCTGACCACCAACACTCTCGAACAGGCACTGGACAGGGCAGGAGGGAAATATGGTAACAAAGGAGTGGAAGCAGCAGTAACAGCTATAAAGATGGCAGCCTTGAATGCACGTTTTAAGGTTATATAGTAAAAAAGGAGGCTCAGGGCCTCCTTTTTTTAATATTTGAGACGACGTATAATGCTCTCCACTCTTTGTCTTAGGTTTTTGTCTGTCTCCATAAGGTTTTGTACAGTGCGGCATGCATAAAGTACTGTTGTGTGGTCGCGTCCTCCTATCTCAGCGCCAATACGATTGAGGGAAGCATCAGTATATTCACGTGCCAGGTACATGGCTATCTGGCGGGCCAGGACAATTTCCCTTGTGCGGGCTTTTGATTTGATAACTTTAGGCTCCAGGTCAAAGAATTGTGCTACAGTACTTACGATATAATCTATATCCAGGTTCTTCTGACGCTCTTTGATTAGCTGCTTCATTACTTCACGTACCAGGTCAATAGTGATTTTCTTTGTTCCGTTGAGTGTGGAATATGCTATTATTGAGTACATTACACCTTCGAGCTCACGTATATTAGTGTTGACAGACTCGGCAATGTATTCTAGCACTTTATCGGATATGTCGATACCTTCCTGATATGCTTTATGTTTTAGAATCTTTAGTCTGGTTTCGAAATCAGGTACTTTGAGCTCTACGGTTAGCCCCCATTTGAGGCGTGAAAGCAACCTGTCATGAATACCTTTCATTTCTACAGGGGGTCGGTCGCTTGTCAGAATTAGCTGTTTGTTACGCTGATGCAAGCTATTGAAAATGTGGAAGAAAGTTTGCTGGGTTTTGTTTTTCTCTGCAAATTCATGCACATCGTCCAGGATCAGAACGTCAATCATTTGATAAAACTCGATAAATTTCTGCTTGTTGTTATTCTTGATAGCTGTGATAAATTGGTCTTCGAATTTATTAGCAGGTATATATAATACAGTCAAGTCTGGGAATTTTCGTTTTATTTCAATACCAATAGCATGGGCAAGGTGTGTTTTACCAGTGCCTATAGGACCAAATATCATCAGGGGGTTAAAGATGTGCATACCCGGCTTTTCTGCAATTTTGAGCCCAGCATTACGGGCAGGACGATTGCAGTCTCCTTCGATAAAATTCTCGAAGTTGTACTCAGGAACCAGATTTGAGTTTATCTTCTGTTTTTTTATACCAGGGATAACCAGTGGATTAGAGATCTGATCTGTCTGAACAGGGACAGTTTGTGGTTTGTTCTCTGGTGGTGGTGTGGTCTTGCCTGGTAGCACGTATAGTCCGTGTGGCGTGTCTGTGTTTGGTTTATTATTTTTCTTTACAGCAACAATCTCATATTCTAGCTTAGCATCTGGCCCTATAACATTACGCAGAGCCCTACGCAAAACTTCAATGTAGTTTTCCTCTAAATATTCGTAATAAAACGGACTAGGAACACGAATAGTGAGTTTATTCTTTTTGAGCCTGACCGGTTCTATGGGTTTGAACCAATTATGGAAAGATTCAGGCGATAGATTACTCTTAATAATGTCCAGGCATTGCTGCCAGACATTATAAACGTCCCTTTGCATAGCTTCCCCCCTGTTTATTTTATTTTTTGTAATTAGTTAACTTCCTATATGTTAAGAATTTTGGTTTGAGAAAGTGGCTAAAACTTTCAATGTAAAGTTGAGAAAAAATTCTTAAACTATAAAATGACATCAGCTGACAATTTTTCAGACTTTTTTTATGATTTTATCATTCAAACCTTTAAAAGATTGTTAAAAAGTCTTTAATTGTAATGTGCTGGTTTTTAGTTGATTGTTAAATATTTAATTTTTAAACACTTAAATTTTTTAACTCAAATGTAAAAGGAATTTTACAAACTTTAAAATTTTTAACAAAAAAAATTGACGAAATTACATTTAAAAAATATAATTGGAGCAAAATAAGAAAAGAAGAAAACTTGTATTTTTTTATAAGAAATAATCATAAAATCTGAAACAATGGGAGTAAAAGAGAATTTACTAAAAATCAAGTCTGAACTACCAGAGCACGTTAAATTAGTAGCTGTTAGCAAGACACATCCTGTAGAAAAAATTATGGAAGCTTATCAAGCTGGTCATAAGGTTTTTGGCGAGAATAAAGTCCAGGAAATGGTGGCCAAATATGAGCAATTACCAAAAGACATCGAATGGCATCTAATTGGACACTTGCAAACAAATAAAGTAAAGTATATTGTACCTTTTGTAGCGCTGATACATAGCGTTGATAGTGAAAAATTACTCAATGAAATTAATAAGCGTGCAGCCAGGGTAGATAGAGTTATAGACTGTTTGATAGAGATTCATATTGCACAGGAAGAAAGCAAATTTGGGATGGGTTTTGACCAGGCAGAGAAATTTTTTGACGAAAAGATTTTTGATAAATATCCTTATGTGAATATACGTGGATTCATGGGTATGGCTACCTTTACCGACGATCAGAACCTTGTAAGAAAGGAATTCCGTTCGCTCAGAGAGTTTTTTGACCATGTAAAACAAACTTATATGAAGAACAAAGAAGGCTTTAATCTGCTATCTATGGGCATGTCTGGTGATTATAGGATTGCCATTGAGGAAGGTAGTAATATTGTACGCATCGGAACAGCAATCTTTGGGCAGAGGAATTACAACTAACGAACGTTTGCGGAAATATGTTTTTTGACTGGAAGAATTTGGACGAATTTTGTTATTTTTATACAGAAATTTTAAAAAAATAAAACCATGCTAACAATAGACAAAATCGTTGAATTACTGGGAGATGACGCAGAAGATCTGCTAAATCATAAGGCTCTTTTCCCAAAAGAGCAATTACATCTACCTGGCCCGGATAGTGTGGACAGGGTTTTTGCCCTATCAGACCGTAAACCTGCAGTTATGCGCAACCTGCAATGGATGTTTAATACAGGCCGTCTGGCTGGTACTGGTTATCTATCAATCTTGCCTGTAGACCAGGGAATAGAGCATAGTGCAGGTGCTTCTTTCACACCAAATCCACAATACTTTGACCCGGAAAATATAGTAAAACTGGCCATTGAGGGTGGATGCAACGCTATTGCCAGTACACTTGGTGTCCTGGGATTGGTTGCCCGTAAATATGCACACAAGATTCCTTTTATTGTTAAGATTAATCACAACGAACTGCTCAGCTATCCAAATTTCCATGACCAGACACTGTTTGCTAGCGTTAAGCAGGCTTTCGAATTGGGCGCTGTTGGTATTGGTGCTACAATATACTTTGGTTCCCACGAGAGCCGCCGCCAAATCATGGAGATAAGCGAGGCTTTCGAATATGCCCATGAGCTTGGTATGTTCACAGTGCTATGGGCTTACTTGAGAAACAAGGATTTCAAAACCAAAGATACTGATTATCACACAGCTGCTGATCTGACAGGCCAGGCAAACCACATCGGCGCTACGATTGAAGCTGATATTGTAAAGCAAAAGCAGCCTACAACCGGCAAGCCCGGCTTTATAGATCTGGGCTTTGGTAAATATCACAAGGATATGTACGACAAGCTCATTGGTAACCACCCAATTGATTGGACCCGCTATCAGGTAATTAACCAGTACCTTGGTAAGATTGGCCTGATCAACTCAGGTGGTGCTTCTACCGGTGCTGGGGACCTTGCACAGGCGGTCCGTACAGCAGTTATTAATAAACGTGCTGGCGGTATGGGCCTAATCTCTGGACGTAAGGCTTTCCAGCGCCCAATGAAAGAAGGTGTTGAGTTGCTGAATGCTATTCAGGATGTTTACCTGAATAAAGACATAACCATTGCTTAACCATTTTTGTCACAAAGATTACTACGGCGCTACCTCAGAGGTAGCGCCGTAGTTTTATAAAAAGCAGCATTTCCTGGTCAATGTTGCAGAAAGACGCTGATCAGTATACTGCTGATAGCCGGTTGTGAGC
>JALVRO010000149.1 GCA_027031265.1 Bacteroidales bacterium
ATAATGCTCATAGTCAATGTTATATTCATGAGCAAGGTCCTGTAGCTCGCAGTTTGTACTACGGTAGCATGTTGTACATTGTGTGTTATGCTCTGAGACGAGCAGAGCTACTACATCTTGCCGTGCTTTACGTACTTTTGGAGATAAGGTTCTGACCTTCATCCCTTCATAAATAGGGAAAGAGCATGATGTCTCCAGACGTGGATGGCCCTCTATTTCGACCACGCATACCCGGCAGTTGCCTGCGACACACAGGTCGTCGTGATGACAGAGTGTAGGTATATGGATGCCCAGTTCACGGGCTGCATCTAATATGGTTGAACCTTCAGGCACTTCTACTTCCTGGCCGTCGATATATATTTTTATGAGTTTGTCTGCCATTGTTATGATTTTTAGGGTTTAGTAAACGATTTCTTCACGGTAATTTTCCACGATAGACTTAAAGAAATTAGGAGCAGACTGTCCCAGTCCACATTTAGCTGTTATTTTCATTGTCTCTGTAAGGTTAAGTAATGAGTTGAGGTATTCCTCTGACTTTTCACCTTTTTTGACAGCTTCAATGCCTTTTAGCAGCTGCTGGTAACCCACACGGCATGGAGTACACTGGCCACATGATTCTTCTGCAAAGAATTCAAGAATATTATGCAGCACTCTATACATTGACCTTTTGTGGTTAAACAGAAGAATAGCAGCCCCTGTGGGACGTCCTTCTCCTATGACTGCCGTCTCAAAGTGTGTCTCTGGCACGCAGAATCCAGAATATCCGCCAACCAGGACAGCCTTTGTATCACCATCACCGAATTCTCTAACAAAATCAGCCAGTTTCATTCCCAGCTCAATCTCATAAACACCGGGCCGTGGTGTATCACCTGAGACGCTGATAAGCTTACTACCACGCTGGTCTTTAGTACCAAGGTTCTTGTATTTTTTAGCACCCATGCGGAAGACTGTCATGACAGATGCAAAGGTTTCCACATTATTAACCACAGTAGGCTTTCGGAAAAGACCATTCTGCACAGGGAAAGGAGGTTTGTTACGTGGCTCACCCCTTTCACCCTCTATTGACTCTATCAATGCAGTCTCCTCACCACAAACATAGGCACCAGCACCCATGAAGATGCTAATCTTAAAATCGAGTCCCAGTGGCCCGAGAATCTCCTTTGTAAACTGGAAAATTTGCTGTTGCAATTCATGGCGCATGTATGAATATTCGCCCCGCAGATAGATAATACCTTCTTTGGCACCAATGGTATAACCACACAGAGCCATGCCTGCCAGTACCTTGCAAGGCACCTCTTCTAGTATTTTACGGTCTTTGAAAGTACCAGGCTCACCTTCGTCGGCATTACAAATGACGTATTTTGGGGTCTCTTGTTGCTCCTTTGCCAGTTTCCATTTTATTCCTGTGAGAAAACCAGCGCCACCACGACCACGGAGGCCAGAATCAACAAGTTCCTGTACAATACCGTCGGGGCCTAAAGCCAGAGCCTTGTCCAACACTTCCCGACAGCTGCATTCTTTGTCAAATATATAGTGTACTTTTTTTACAAGTTCTGCCATTGTTCCAGGTTTTTAGATTTTTTTATGTTTGTAATAATTAATTATCTCCCTGACCTTCTCAGGAGTGATGTCTGTGTAAACCTCCTCATTAACGAGCATAGCAGGAGCATGGTCACACTGGCCAATGCAATTGGTCATCAGCAGAGAGAAACGGCGGTCCAGGGTTGTACCACCAACTTTAATCTTTAGTAATTTCTCAAGCTCATCCAGTATAGCCTTGTTTTTGGCATCACAGGTCAAAGATTTACAAATGCGAATCTTGTATTCACCCCGTGGCTGAACATCCAGGAAAGAATAAAAAGTAGCCACGCCATATACCTCTGTGGCTGAAAGGTCTAGCTCTTTGGCTACCTCAATGATAGCCTGGGGCGTCAAATAGCTCTCGCGTCTGACTATTTCCTGCAATATTGGCAAGAGCGAAGAGCGTTTACGCCCGTATTTTTCTACAAGTTCATGTACTAAAGTTTCTGTCATTGCTGGTTGTTTTAATTTTTTTCTAAAATACCACAGCCACTAGAGCAAAATCATGATAATTCTAAGGTAAAAACCTGATTTTTATCAGTCTTTAAAGGGAAGAACAGTAAAACATAAATTAGTTTAAACTTGTTTTTGCAAAAACAATTTTATCATTAGCTTTGTAGCCTGGAAATTAATCTAATTATGCAATAGACAATGATAAGCCGACGACTTATCCGAATCAAGGTTCTGCAGACATTTTATTCATACAAGCTCGAAGGAATCAAATCAGTAGAACACGCCGAAGGCCAGCTCATGGAAAGTATGGACCGTTTGTACGACCTGTTTTATTATCTTACATCCTTTGTTGTAGAGATATTCGATTTTGCCCGCTGGAAAATAGAGCAGGCTAAAAATAAACTCCTTCCAACAGATGAAGACCTTAACCCAAACACCAAGTTCATCAATAATCAGATAATAGCCCAGATACAGGAAAATATTGATTACCAGGAAACTATTAGACAGATAGCTCATAAGTGGAACGACGAAGCTGACAAAGAACTGGTCAAGAAAATTTATGACCAGGTCAAAGAGTCTGATTTTTATCAGCAGTATATGAGCAATGGACAAAGAAGCTATAGCGAAGACAAGAAAATGATCTTGTACATTATCGAGCAAATTCTTTATGATAATGAAGACCTTTACGACAATCTGGAGGAAAAAAGTATTTTTTGGGGTGATAGTATTGATTATGCCCTGGTAGTTATTCACAAAATGATTAACAAGTATAGTATTGGCGATGATATGCGCAAAAAACTATTTGAGAAATTCCGTAGCCCCGATGATATAGTCTTTGCCCGTGATTTGCTAAATAAGACTCTCGTTCGCCAGTCACAATATTTACAAATACTCGAAGACCATATCGAAAATTGGGATGTTAGCCGTCTGGCAAAAATTGATGTCATAATTCTTTTGCAAGCAATTCACGAAATTCTATACTTTGAGCAAGTACCTGTAAAAGTTACTTTAGACGAATACATAGACATTGCTAAATTTTATAGTACACAGAAAAGTCCTGCTTTTATAAATGGCATTCTGGATAAGATTGTAAAGAAATTCGAACAGGAAAATCTTATTACCAAAACAGGTAAAGGATTACTGTAATGGAAAAACTTCTGGTTTATTTGTCCATAATTGTTTTTTTAATATCTTGCCACTCAGATTCAAAGACTGACAAGCAGAAAGAAAAAGGCTATTTTGTTGGCAGCCCAAAGATCGAGTTTTCACGGATGGATCTTGATTTTGGAACAATACAAGAGGGTGAAGAAATAATGCTTCCATTCAGGATAAAGAATACAGGGGACGCACCTTTAATTATATATAACGTGGAGCCAGGCTGTGGATGCACAGTCAGTAAATACCCTCACAAGCCTATTAATCCTGGAGAGGAGGCAGAGATAAAATTGATTTTCAGTTCCACTGGATACTCAGGTTATCAGGTTAAAACAGCTAAGGTATCCACAAATACCAAAGATAGTATCTATACGCTAACAATACATGGCGTAGTAAACTCAAATCACTAAAACACAAAAACTTACAAACTATGACAAATTTTGTTTTCTTACAACAAGCAGCAGCACAACAAGGTAATCCATGGTCTATGCTCATATTCTTGGGACTTTTGTTCGTCATTATGTGGCTCTTTATGATTCGTCCACAAGCCAAGCGTCAGAAAGAATTACAGAAATTCCGTGAGTCTCTCAAAGAAGGTGATCGTGTAGTAACCATTGGTGGTATTTATGGAAAGGTTGTACAGGTCAAAGACAACACAGTAGTACTGGAAGTAGCACCAAATGTCAAAATGAAATTTGACAAGAGCGCTATACTCCGTGATACAAGCGACCTGGAGCAACGTTAACCCTTGTTTATTAGCCTTTTTAGTCGAGCCGCTATTGACTTCAAAATTAGTCAATAGCGGCTCTTTTATTTTTAGCTCATAAAAGTTTTTTATTACTTTTGTAAAAAATATTAAACTTTTCGAAAGATGGAAAAATCCGCAGCAAATATCTGGCTCCGATTCTTAGGTCTATTCTTAATTGTATTTGCAGTGCTAAGCACAGGGCTATTTTTCAAAAGCCGTCATGCATATAAAGAAATAAAAAGTTACCGTGATAGTCTAAAAAACTGCAAAGAACTATACTCTGATCTCAAAGAACAATACTCAATACTGGAGAGTAAGTACAACCTTGCTTTACGTTCTGCCCTGCAGGGCACAAAACTCATAGCAGAGAACCAACAACAATTGGTTAAACTGCAAAAGGTACTTCAGACACAGGATTCTGTGCTTCGTGCCGTACAGATGACTGTCAAAGAAATGCTTGCTGGCTATGACGAATCACAGCTAAAGATAGAGATAAAAGATGGCAAATTATATGTTACCATGCGTAATAAGCTACTCTTCCCATCAGGTAGTGACAGAGTACAACCACAGGGCGTGAGGGCTCTCGGTCAATTAGCACGGGTCCTCAAGAAAAACCCAGATCTCCAGATAATGATAGAAGGACACACAGATAATGTTCCTGTCAAAAAAAGCCGTTGCTGGAAGGACAACTGGGACCTGAGCGCTGCCCGTTCAATATCTGTTGCACGAATTTTGATAGATAAATATGGCATTAACCCCGAAAGAATAGAAATTGCAGGCAAAGCACAATTTGATCCAGTGGCACCTAACCTGACAGAAAGAGGCCGCATGCTTAACCGCAGGACTGAAATAATAATAACACCAGACCTTTCGGAGCTTTATAAAATACTTAACCAGTAAACCATGAAAAAAGTAGTCTGGCTATTACTAATCTCATTAATATTTAACAGTGTCAGTGCACAAAACTTTCTCTTTGATCGAAAAGGTAACTTACTGGGCCGATACAAAGATGACTACGGATTGCTCAAGGAAGAATATCTGCCATCAGCCAGAGAATATAAAAACCTGGAGCAAGCTCTAAAAGAGCCTAACAAAGTCTTTCGCTTAAATCTATCAAACCAGAACCTGACAGAGATACCAGACGGAGTGTATCAGCTCTACAACTTGCAAATGTTAGTATTATCGGGTAACCAGATAAAAGAAATACCTGACGGCATAGCCAGGCTACACCAT
>JALVRO010000150.1 GCA_027031265.1 Bacteroidales bacterium
ATGCCAAATATTAATTTTAGCGTTTATTTAAATAATGAAAGACCGACATTTAAAATATTATTATCTAATAATACATTAAATATTTTGAAACTGAAAAATTTAAATCCTCAAAAATATAAAAATGATATAACACGATTAGCTTTAAAACTTAAACAAAGTGGTTTTAATTACAAAATAATTTCAGAAAAAGATTTAATATTCTTAAATAAAAACGATATTTTAATATCGCCTGATACATATGCTATATCTACATTTGCAAAAAATGAAATAAAAAATTTTCTAACAAAAGGTGGCACATTCATATTTAATTTTAGATTTGGATACTTTGATGAAAATCAACATTTTTTAAATGCAAAAACTATAGAAGAAATTACAAATTTAAAGAAAAAAATAGAAGCAATTCCTAAAAATGAAGCAATTTTTTATATTCATAAAAGAATATCTCCTCTTAATATGTCAGATAATCCTAAAAGAGAAGATTTAGTAGTCTATGACTCCTTGCCAATTTTTCATTCTAATTTTATTCCCGATATTGTCTTAACAAACTGGTCTATAACATCATCGCCTCAAATTAAAAATCATCACCTATCAATATATGATGATGGAATTGCATGGCATGGATTTTATGGAAAAGGTAAATGGTTTTATTTTTCATTTCCTACTTATGTATTTTTAGACATGAATGATAAAGAATTCAAAAAAATCTTTAGTAATATTGCTTCATATTCAAATAATTTAATCTCAATATCTTCTTATCCTTTCTTAGATAAACCAAATGCAGTTTTTATATCAGAAGATACAGAGTATAAATATCCTTATGGATATAATTTTGCTAAATTAGCAAATGAATATAATATAGATGTTACTCTTTTTGCCGTGGCAAAACTTGCAAAAAAATATGAAAATATTACAAAAGCAATTTCACAATTTAAAAATTGTGAAATTGGCTCTCATAGCTATTCTCATAGTAAACTTTTAGGAGCTCCTATTGAGGTATTAAAACAAGAGATAATATACTCAAAAAAATTACTTGAAAAAATCACTAGAAGAAAAATATATGGCTTTAGACCACCAAGAGAAGAAATAGATGATAAAATAGAAAAAATGCTTAAAGAGGCTGGATACATTTACGTAATGGAAAAACCAAAACCTTTTTTATTACCTTTTGCAAGAAAATATGGAATCATTACTATTCCAAGGCATGGCACAGATGATTATACATATTTAATTGATACAGATTTTAATAAATCTCAAATATTTCATAACATCATTTTAGAGAATAACTTTATAACTGCATTAATTGTCTGGCTGATTAGAGCTATAGACAGATACGATATGCGGGATGTAGAATGCGCGTAGATGTTAAGCACACCCCACAGATAAATATTACGTAGCCCGCTTGAGGCGCCCCAAGCGCCCACATCCGGTTACTATAGTTTTTGCAACCGGAAAACTGTATCGTGTGAAGCAAAACGGAACGACACACGCTTAGGAAAGGCCTACCGCGCTCACACTGAGCGTTAGGATGAACCAAAACAATGTGACAATTCCGGTGTTATTAAAACACAACAAAACAAAGGATGGCAAGACGAAGGG
>JALVRO010000151.1 GCA_027031265.1 Bacteroidales bacterium
ATACCTGTCCAGAATGTATCCTGGCCTAAGATGAATTCATTATCCTGTACAACTACCTTTGTCTCAAATGCACTGGCTTTTATGCTGTCTGAATGAAAGATTATTTCCCTGCCTGTAGCCAGTGTGTTGTGGAGGCTAAACATGCGGAGTGTCGTCAGTCCATGCTGCTTTATCAGGAAATAAAATTCACCTATGTGTGCAAATATTCTATGCTTTTGTGCAAAGAAATGTATCTGACGCTGTGGTTGCCTTACTATCAATGTGGTTAGTCTCTGGCCTGTGGAGTCGCAGAAACAGATAGGCTTTAGACGAACCTCTCTGCTGGTCAAAGCTACTTTACTATTGCCCCGGGCTGTGTAGACATCAACAAAACATGTATCTTTAACCAGAAAAAACAAAAAAGATGTGTACTGACCTGGCTGTACTTTCCCATTGATTAAATGTAGCCTGCCATAATATGAAAATCCCTGGAGCCTGCTAGTGTCAAAAACCAGATAAGCCCCTGGATTTATCGCTTTGATTGACAACAATATAAAATCCCCATAAGCAATATTTACATCCCCACCCTGGGCGATCCGGGAAGAAGGTAAAAATGAGGAATAATATTTGTCCACAATAACCATATTGAGGCTAGCCGCTGGCAGGGCTGGCACAGAACGAAAAAGATGTAAAAATAACAAAACTAGCACCATAATCATCAGATTTGTACGTTAATTTAATAACTTTGCATTAAGTAAAAAATTGTTAAGAATGAAAAAATACATCTTTTTTCTGATATTATTTGTAGCACTGCGGTCATGGACACAGCCGTTTAATCTGAAGCATTATCAATATTACAATTTCGGCTCATATTTGTTCGATGCCAGCACAAATGATATAAAAACCAGTCTGAGCAAGACTTATTTTTCGAATGTCAGGACTAATAATTACCTGGTTGTGAGCGACTCGCAAAAAGTTTATTTCCTCAATCCTCCTGGCTACTCTTTGGTCAAGTCTTTCCTCCTCTGTCCTGATGCAGCTGACTTTATACGGCTGGCTTACGTACAGAGCGACACAAACTCATCGACCTATGCCTTTGCGCTCAGGAACTTTGATACTCTCAAAGTCTTCAGGTTCAATGGCACCACACTGTTGGACACCATAAAGTTTGACTCTGTTAACACCCATGTAGGAATTGTTTATACAGACACAGCACATTTTCTAATGACCTTTGGGAATATTCGTAAAAATGGAGGTTCTACTGTTTTTACTTTCCGCTTTATAAAATTTGGTCCCAATGGTATGGTAAGTGACGATACTGTTCGCTATACTGCCGTGGGAGAAAATTTTTTATTCCCTGCCAAGGCCCTTGCCCTGACACAGGATTTGAGAGAGCTGATCCTGGTGAGCTCTGGTAGGACTTATGCTTTCCGGCTTAATGCCCACCACAGCATTCTTAGCTTAGCTAAATATAATTTCTCATCAGAAAAAATAACCCTTGCTAATAATAATTATCTCTTCATTGGCGATGACCAGAAAATTTACCGTATCAACCTGAGCACCAAAACTACTAAAAACCTTGACCTAAAAGGCAATATCAAATCTATTCTCTTCACCCCTTCGGCTAATCTGGTGATAGCTTTTTACGGAGTATCAGATACAGCCCTGGGTATACTATACACACCACTGGCAGATAGTATTAAAAATAGTTTTCCGGGTTATATGGATAATAGTTATTCGCCACAGACAGGAGGTGTGTTTAATTATTGTTATATCAAACCATGGTTTGATTTTAACTGGAAAATGGATAATACTCAGCGGGGGAAGTACATTTTCTCGACAATAGGTGGTCTGGGCTTTGAACCTGACACAATAAAATGGTATATTAATAATCACTTTGTTGGTACGACAACCAGGGGCAATCATTCATTGCCTCATGTGTTTTTCCGTCGCGGATCTTACAGGATAACCGCAAGGGGATATTACACAAGCGAGGACGATTCGGTAAAAGTGGAGCATTATATCAGGACTTATTATGATGCTTTCCCGAATATCATACCAAAGGATACGATTTACCTGTGCGATTTACCTGATTTTTATATTAATCTGGTTGATTATAGTATTGGGAATGACTCGATTGTGTGGTTCCGCAACCGTAGCCGTTATAGTCCTTTACACAATCAATCTTATGCACATATAACCAAACCTGGTGAGTACTGGGTTTATATTTATTTACCAGACACAGTGCTGTCTGACACAGTACATGTTTATTATCTGGATAAAGAGTTTGATGAGCAAGACATTAAGCTTTTTGTTAATGACAGGCCTTATGATCCGGACGATAATATTTATTGCACTAATGACGGAAATATTTATTTTAATTTTAAGTTACCACACCCCACACGTTGTGACCATCCTTTCCTGGTTTACTGGTACTTTGGTGATAATAGGGTAAAACGGTCATCAGAGCTACACGCAGATCATAAATACTATGATCCAGGTATTTACACTGTCATGGTCAGCATACGAGAAACGGCCACTGGAGCGGCATACAATTATGTTTTCCCAATAGAGGTTTCCATTAATCCAATAAACAAATATCCCAAGGTAGCGACTATCCAGAAGCTAGAAGGTTACAAATTTTACGTTGGCTATGATTATGGCATAACACATCAAAAGGTTTACCAGAATCATATCTTTTATTCGACTTATGGGCATCAGATATATGACTCTGCAACAATAACAATACCAATAACAGATCCACATTACCAGAGCTGGCCCAAAACTAATTACACATTCTGGGCTTTTCTGGCCTCAGACATAGCCGAAGGTGTGGAAATACAACTCTACAATGCACACGGAGACTCACTCACAGTCATGCCCAACCAGGATACGACATTCCCTTCCACCAGCTTTTTCTACGGACGACCAAAGATAGCTATACCTGGCTACCCCCACAAGAATGAATCAGCTTATCCGTATTTCTGGAATGATGTTTCCAGTCTGACCTTCTGGTATATGACACACACTACACCCAGTGCTACTGGTATTTTCAGCATCTTTGATTACTTCATCGAAGAATATGAAATGATGGACTGGCGTCATTATCAGCTATATCCAGTCACATTACATCCTTATGGCAAAATGTCATCACTCTCAGTAGACAGCCTCGGTCAACAGTGGAAAGTTAAATTTATTGTGCATCCCAAGAATCCACAAAACGATCATGTGACAGTACAAGCAGTGGGGCTTAGCTTCAGCAAATACACCATAGATAACCATTATACTTACGACTGGTCGGGTGACCTCTCTTATAATATTTACAGTGACTCTATCGTCGAGATAACCTCAGAATATGAAGGCAAATACATCATGCAATTTAACGTAACAGATGATTTTGGCTGCACATATAGTGCCAGTACACAGATATATGTTCTGGACACTCTGGGCAGCGTACTACCAGATGTTTTCACTCCAAATGGTGATGGTTTTAATGACAGGTGGGATCTGAGGCGTGCTTTTTACAAACAGATATACGAAGAAAATGCACCTGTGCAGGTCAAAATCTGGGATCAGTATGGACGTGTGGTGGCAAACTTTCTGGCTAACGAAGTCAAACAATGGGACGGCCACGACATGGATGGTAACCGTCTGCCACCTGGTACTTATTGGTACCTGATTACTGTGGCAAATAAACAACATTACAAAGGCTACGTAACAATCTTATACTAAAACCCTTAGACCATGAAAAAGACAGTTTTTACAATATTACTCGTGTTGCTAAATATTACATTCTGGGCACAGGACCCTGACTTTTCAATGGATTTTGAGCAAAACCGCAATTTGATTAATCCAGCATACCTGGCCAAAAATGACTTCATCACACTAAATATACTTTACAACAAACATTGGATTTACCCGGGAGCCCCGTCACATGGGACAATCTGGATGAGCGGGAAAGTTTCTGAGCACATGGGGTTTGGTATACAGGTAAGCACAAAGACAATGGGACTATTTCACAAGACACTTTTGGGAGGTACTTATGCTTTTGACGTGACACTGAACAAACACACATACACACACCTAAGCTTCGGAGTGACGGGTGGACTTTTTCAGGACTTTTTTAACACTGAGCGTATGGTGAGCCTTTTTGCTGACCCTGTACTGCAGCAGAGCAATCTAAACCGTTATTATCCACAGGTAGGGGCTGGTGTAATGCTCTACAGCGACCTATACCAAATTGGATTCTCTGCATTACGTTTGCTACCATATTCTGGTTATTTCTTTGGCCAGGAAAACGTTGTACTACCACCGACATTTATATTGCATGGGGCTTATTATTACAAAGACCCGCTAGATCGATACCGTCTTTCGCCTGATTTTGTACTTAGTGTGAGCAAAGAAAGATATTTTCTACAGACAGATATGACATTCTTCAACAGGCCAAAGACTCTTAAATATGGCGGTGGAATTAGTGGAGATTATCTGCCTTTATACAAGTCTGTCAGGTTGAATCTGCTAGCCTTTGTTGGCTTTCGTATTTCAGAGAGGTATTTTATCATATACCAGTTTGATTTCCACTCTATTAATAGACCAATACCCCTGCTCACAAAACTAGGGAATTCCATAGCAATAAGGATTGATTTCTATGCACACCAGTATGTTATACCTGAATTTTTCTAATTATTTCAACATATTAAGATCTACTTTCAGGCCCATAACCAGGACATCATCAACCTGCATACTGCTCCCCCTCCAGTTATAGAACTCTGTCTTGAGTATCTGATATTGTTCACTCATTGGCAGGGGAGAAATCTTTTTGAGGAATTCATAAAAATTCTTTCTATAGTACTTCTGATTATTTTCAAAATTTATCTGATCATAGAAGCCATCTGTGAACATGTATAATTTGTCGCCATCCTGAAGCTGATAGGTCTGGTAAGTAAAATTCTTCAGCTGGCGCATATAACCAACAGGTATTCTATCTCCCTTAAACTCGAGGAACTCACCATTGTGCTGAATTATAATCAATGGATTAAAAGCACCTGAAAATTGTAGTTCATGTGTTTTCAGGTCAATTGAGATCACGGCTATATCAAGTCCTTCCCTAGCAACATAACTCTCCTTTTTGCGAGCCAGGAACATCCTTATAAGTTCCTCGCGCAATTTCTCAAGTAAATCAGCTGTGGACTCTACTCCTTTGTAAACAATCTGGTTAAGCAAGGCATAAGATAAAACACTCATAAACGCACCTGGAATACCATGCCCGGTACAATCTGCAACTGCTATAAAAAGCTTATTGTTCATAGTCTCTGACCAGTAAAAATCGCCACTAACATAATCCTTGGGTTCATAAAAAACAAACCATTCTTTGAAATAATTATCAATCTGCTCCTGGTGTGAAAAAATTGATTTCTGAATACGCTTGGCATACTCAATACTGTCTGCAATGTGTTTGTTTTGTGCAATAATCTTTTGATTAGCCAGCTGAAGCTGTGTTATAAGCCTATTAGCCTCATTGTTTCTTTGCTGCAACATCTCATTTATTCGACGGATATTTTCACTCTGTATTAGAAGTTCCTGTTTTTGTTTTTGCACCTCATAAGTTCTCTGAGCTACCAATTTTTCGAGTTTTTCCTTCTCCTTTTTTAGTTTTTGTTCACGAATCTTTAGCAAAAGAACCAACATAGCTATCAAAATCAAAAAATAAACAATATAAGCTACCGTGGACCTATAAAAAGGTGGCCTTACATGAAAAGAAAACGAAACTATGCCACTCTCATACCCCAAAGCATTCCTGGCCTTGAGATAAAATGTATAACGTCCTTCTCCCAGTGAAAGCAATCTAATCTTTGTGTCTTTAGTCCACTGACTCCATTTCCCACGACCATTTTTGACCAACCTATAAGAAAATTGTGGACTCCCACTAACCACATAACTAGGCAATGCATATTCGATTATCAGAGAATTATCCTTATAACTAATCTCAAGATTCAACCGGTCCATAGGCTGGGGAAACGAGTATAACGGCTTTCCTCTAGCGGCATGAACCCTGAATATCACTGGATTACGAATCTGCCCATCAGGGATAGAAGCATCCAGGTTATATCTGACAAAATTATAAAAAGTCAATATCCATACATCCCTATTAATCACACGTACACGGTAAAAACTCTTTACAACATTAAAAATTGATGAATCCACCACTACATTATCTCCATTTATCTTAACACGATAAAGACGGGAGACTTCATTGTTGTATGAATAAGCTATAAACTCATCATTTCCAATGCTAAAAATTTCATTTACATATTTATTCTTGAAAAACTTATTCAGCACAAAGGACGATTCTAGAAATTTCCCCTGAATAGGATCAAATGAGTATAAACCCCTCTCTGAAGTAAAAAGATAAAGCGAATCTCCCATATACATACCATTATTAAACTTCACAGGTGCAGTGTATGCTTTCCACTTATTTTTTCTCACATCCACACGTATCAAATCATTAGAATATTCATCAATCAGCCACAGATAATGCCCTTGTGGCTGGGCCTCCACGTATAACGAGCTAAAAGTCATCATAGTCTGAGGCTGGTTAAAACGTCCATTCCTGTACACAATTTTTTTCAGATCATATCCAGTTGTGTAATAAATAGTATCTGGGAAATCATCAAAGTATGTAAACATAAAAGTAACGTCCGAACACAGAGGCCTGGCTATATCACCCTCCAGGACAAATAACCCTTTGGCAGAAGCTATCAACAGTCTGACCGTCCCGTCCGAAAACCTGACAGTATTTATATAAAAAGGCTGCAAGATATATGATCCCCTATCAGTGTAAATAGGCTCAAACCTGGACTTGTGTTTATTGTATCGATAAAGACTGAGATGAGTAGCTGCATATAGCTTATCTCCAAGCTTTGCAATATCATAAGGATTACCATCAAGACCCAGACGGCTATCATAAACGCTAAATGGTAAGCTAAGATTAAGAACACTAATTCCATTATCCCTTGCCAGCCATAGATTACCAGATTTATCGCTAAATATATAAAGTACACTATGTGAAGAAAGTCCATCTTTCTGGTCAATATGTAAGACTATATTAAAATCCTTGTCCAGCAAAAAAAGACCTCTCTCTACTGTGCCAAAAGCATATAAACCTTTGTCTGGTATATACTTGGCAGAATAAATATACAAACCACCAAACACAGAGTCCAATGCTTTTAGCTCTGGCGTGCGAAAAATTTTCCCATTACCCAGATCAAGAAATTCCAGCTCAGAATGATCGCACAACAACAATGTGTCACCCCGATAAGGAATAATGTTTAGCTTAATAGAGCCATCATTAGCATATACCTGCAAATCATCACTACGCCCATCATAACAATAAATCCGACCTGACGACGAAAAATAAACCTTCCCCTCTACCTCACTAAGAAAACGGTACATGTCACCACTGATAAATTTCTTCAGAATATGACTATGAAGATTATAACTAAAAACAATAGTATCGGCCTGGAATAAAACATAATCTCCAGTTCTGGCAACTCTCCATACATTAGTGAAACTAAGCCTATCCAGTGAGTCCAGCCGGTCGGCTAATGATACAAATTTAAAACTATTTCCCTGTACCAATAGATAGCCAAAATCACCCAGCCCTGCGACAAACACAGTATCTCCAACAATAAATAAAGACCTAACAGCAAACCCGTTAGGTCTATCGAATTTATATCTATACCACTGAGCCCCATTAAATACGTATAATCCTAGATTCCCCCCAAAATACATCAACCCCTGGTCATCCTGGTCTATAGCCCATACCTGACCCGGAGCCATATAATCGTCTGGTGAATAATTCTTTATATATGGGTATCCACTCTGAGCCACAGAACATTCATATATCACACTAAACAAGAGGAGAATCAAAAGTTTCTTCATACCATGGAATTTGTATCTTGTTAAAGATATCTATTTTTCGTATTTTTTTCAATTAAATTTATATAAACCACAAAGCCATGAAAAATCCATTTCCTGAAAAAATATACCTCAAACGCACATATCCAAAAGAAGAAGACATCAGAGGAGCATATTTCAGAGACCAAACAGCTATAATACATTCAGCACCATTCAGGCGACTGAAGCACAAAACACAGGTATTCTATGCACCACAAAACGACCATATCTGCACACGGATAGAACATGTTATGCACGTAGCCACTATTGCCAAAACTATCTGTAAAGGCCTAAACCTCTATGGATGGGACCTCAATGTGGAAATGGCCTTTGCCATAGGCCTGGGACATGATCTGGGACACGCACCTTTCGGCCATGACGGCGAGACTATACTCAATAAACTAATGGGCGGGAACGGTGCATTTATTCACGAAATCCATAGCTATCGCGTTGTCGAATACCTAGCAAATGGTGGCCGTGGACTAAACCTTACTTATGGTGTCAAAGACGGTATTATTTCACACAATGGCGAAAAATACGAACAGAGGCTCAAACCTACACAGCAGCCCAACGACCTGGACAAGATCAATAGCCGTCGTGTCATCCCTTCATCATACGAAGGTTGTGTGGTACGCTTCTCAGACAAGGTTGCCTATCTCGGACGTGACCTGGAAGATGGTCTGACTGCCGGATTTATAAAATTTGACCAAATACCCAAAAACGTTAAACAAATATTCCGCATCACACAGGACAAAATCAATAGCGCAATCATAGACACATTAGTCAATGATATTATCGAACACTCCAAAGATTCAGAATACATACAGGCCTCAGAAGAAAAATACGAAGGCATGCTCGAACTGGTAAGGTTCAATTACAAACACATATACCTGAATGACAAACACCTGGCATTCCCTTATGCAGAAAAAATCCTTACCACTATATTCGAGTATCTCGGTGAGCTATTCGATAGGCATGAATGGGACTTTGCTGTATATGCCAGTCACAACCTCAAGCTAGTCCAGCACTTCGGTCACTTCCTTAAAGAGATGCAGCACTTTTATCAGAGAGAAAAAAGCTCTCTCAAACGCATTCTCGGAGATTATATCGCAGGTATGACAGATCATTACGCTATTGAGGCTATTAAGCAGATAACACTGCCCAAGCCAGTTGTTTGAACATAAAAAAAACAGAAAATTTATTTCCTGTTATTCCCTCCGGATTTCGAACAGGTTATGATGATAATTTAGTATAATCATCCACAAAGCATACGAGCCGAGCCCAATGGGCTCGGCTCGTATAAGCGGTCCGGACGGGACTCGAACCCGCGACCTCCGGCGTGACAGGCCGGCATTCTAAACCGACTGAACTACCGGACCGGCAAAATGTTTCGCAAATGCAGATGCAAAAATATAAAAATTTTTTTTTCTTGCAAGGGTCAGATGCGGCGGCGCTGTGATTTTTTGAAATTTTCTATCTCCTTGGCCATTTGCTGCTGCATCTCATGTGCTTTGTTAGCTGCAGCCTCAGCAAAATCATCACCTTCTGATGCATAGATAATACTACGCGATGAATTGATGATAAGTCCATAATTCTTGTTCAGCCCAAAGAAGCACACTTCTGACAGATCACCTCCCTGGACACCCACACCCGGCACAAGCAAGAAATGATCTGGTACAATATGGCGTATCTGCTGTAATTTATATGCAAAGGTTGCACCTGCTACGAACATCACCTGTTCTGGTGTACCCCACCATGCCCCATATTTAAATACTTTCTCAAAAACATAATCACGTGTGTCTATCTCCTGGATAAGCTGGATATCCCATGCCGAAGGATTAGAAGTAAGCCCCAGAATAATTACCCACTTATTCTCATACTCCAGGAAAGGCATAACAGCATCCTTGCCAAGATAAGGATTTATTGTCACAGCATCGAAAGGCATCTGACGGAAAAAAGCCCTGGCATACATCTTCGAAGAGTGGGAAACATCGCTACGCTTTGCATCGGCAATAAGAAGCATATCAGGATATTTGCTCTTGATATAATCAGCCAGGCGCTCCATCTGTGCCCATCCCTGGCTACCATAAGCCTCAAAAAAAGCTGTGTTTATCTTATAAGCAATCGCAAATTTCTCTGTAGCATCGACTATTTCCCGTCCAAAGTCATACAATGGGTGCTTCCCCGAACGCACCTTCCCGGGTATCCTGTCCAGCACAGGATCTATGCCTACACTAAGCAAAGTTTTTTTAGTTCCTATTTGCTTAATCAAAGTTGTCAGATTCATTGATTTGTAGAATTTATGATGACTGTTGTTCTGCCTTGAGTTTCTCGGCATTTTCTGCTATCTGAAGCTGCTCAATGATTGGGTCAAGGTCTCCGTTGAGCACATCCTGCAGATTATAGAGAGTCAGATTAATACGATGATCTGTTACACGGTTTTGTGGGAAATTATATGTGCGAATCTTAGCTGAACGGTCACCCGTGGAGACCATTGTCTTGCGTCTGGCTGCAATTTCCTTCATTCGTTTTTCATACTCAAGGGTATATACACGTGTGCGCAGTTCCTTGAGTGCTACCTGGTAGTTTTGCTGCTGTGAGCGCTCATTCTGACAATAAACAGTTATGCCTGTGGGTATATGAGTGAGCCTGACTGCCGAATAGGTCGTATTAACAGACTGCCCACCAGGGCCGCGCGATGTTGTAATCTCTTTTTTTATATCCTCAGGTTTTAACTCCAGGTCAAATTCCTCTGCTTCCGGGAACACAGCAACTGTAGCAGCCGAAGTATGAATGCGCCCCTGTGACTCTGTCTTTGGTACACGCTGGACACGATGCACACCAGATTCGAACTTCATAATACCATAAGCTCCATCACCTATGACGTTGAAAACGATCTCTTTGTAGCCGCCCATATCTGAGTCAGTAAAACGGGTAATCTCTACTTTCCAGCCTTTTTTCTCACAATATTTTGTGTACATGCGGAACAGATCTCCTGCGAAAATTGCTGCTTCATCACCACCTGTACCAGCCCGTATCTCTACCACTGCATTTTTATGATCATCTGGATCTTTGGGTAGCAACAGGAAACGGATTTTTTCCTCCAGTTTTTCTTTCTTCTGCTCCAGTTCTTCGAGCTCATCTTTTGCCATTTGCCGCATTTCGTCATCTTTCTCAGTCTCAAGAATTTCCTTTGCTTCCTTTATACCCTCAAGCGCCTCCTGATACTCGTGATAAACATTTATGATTGGCTGAAGATCATGATATTCACGATTGAGTTTGACAAACTTTTTCTGATCACCGATTATTTCTGGATCTGAAAGTTGTTGTTCTATCTCTTTAAATTTTTGTTCAACACCAGCTAATTTCTCCAATATTAGATTCTCTGTCATTTGCTAATCATTTAGTTTTTTGCTGTGTGCAAAGATAAGTTTTTTTTACTAAACCCTAGGTAGTGATTTTTGCTTCTTAAAGACTAATTTAGAATTTATAATAAGTCCAGGTGGCATTATTACGCTGAAAATCCTAACTTTGTCCCTACAAAAATAAAGCCACTACATGAATCAGACAGAGGAAAATACATTATACGAACATCATCGCATTGTAGTAGATCCAGGGCAAAAAATAATGCGTCTGGATGCATACATAGCAGGACATTTAGAAGGGTGGACACGGTCACAGGTGCTAAAGATTGCCAAACAAGGAGGCATTTATGTCAATGGCCGTCCAGAAAAGCCAAGCTATAAGGTCAGGCCTAATGACGTGATTAGCATCATGAAGCCCGAGCCAAAGGAAAAATGGGAGATTGTTCCACAGGATATTCCTCTGGATATTCTCTACGAAGATGAGGACATTATAGTGGTTAATAAACCAGCTGGTATGGTCGTCCATCCAGCTTATGGACATTACAAAGGCACATTGATGAATGCCCTGGCCTTTCATATAAAAGACGCCCCTGTCTTTGCTGATCCTGGTATACGTGCTGGCATGGTACACCGTATCGACAAGGACACCAGTGGTGTCCTTGTCGTTGCCAAAACGCCACAAGCACACGTTAACCTGGCATCACAATTCAAAGCACACACCACACACAGAAAATACATAGCCCTGGCCTGGGGGAACTTCAAGGAGGATGAAGGCACTGTCACAGGGCACATTGGCCGTCATCCTCGCAACCGCCAGATAATGCACGTTTATCCAGACGGCTCACAGGGCAAGCATGCGGTAACTCACTGGCGCGTGTTGGAAAGATTTTATTTCACAACGCTCATTGAGCTCAGATTGGAAACAGGCCGCACACATCAAATCAGGACACACATGAAGTATCTGAACCATCCTCTCTTTGGCGACAAAGACTATGGTGGCAACAAAGTTCTTTACGGCCTGAGGTCCAAAAAATATGAACAATTCGTGCGTAATACTCTTGAAATCTGTCCCCGCCAGGCCCTGCATGCCAAATCCCTGGGCTTCAAACACCCACGTACAGGGAAAGACATGTTTTTTGACACCCCGTTGCCTGAGGACATGCAGGCAGCAATAGAACGCTGGAGACGGTTTGCTCTAGTTTATGAAAAAGGACACGGCCTGGACGGTCTATAAATTGTCTAATCGGTAGAATTTATTAACTTTGTTCAAAAATAGACCTTCTGTGCATGAACAAAACTTATTCAATTAATGACCTGGAGCGTATCTCCTCGATCAAGGCACACACTATACGAATATGGGAAAAACGCTACAACCTGCTATCACCCAGGCGGACAGACACCAACATCAGGCTGTACACAGAGCAGGACCTGAAAAAACTCCTTATGGTCGTTGTGCTTTACAAAAAAGGCATGCGCATCTCTGAGATTGCGCGGCTTACCTTCACACGTCTGCAGGAACTTGTACTGGACATGAAAATACCCTCAGAAGCCCAGTCTACGATCATAGAACAGTTAATGCTGGGTGTAACAGACTTTAACCAGAAATTCATTGATGACATCATTATCAAAGAAATCATTAACACTGGCATTGAACACACATTTGAAAAAACAATTTACCCATTCCTGCGCAAAGTAGAGCTCTTGTGGCTGACTGATATTATTAGCGGTTTGCACTATGATTTTGCCTTTAACCAGATCTCTCGTTTCCTGTGGCAAAACCTCAAATTCACCCCAGTCACATATTACGATCAACATTACATTGCAATAGTCCCACCTGGCAGCCACACAATGCCTATTCTGATTTATTCTTCGTTTGTCCTCAACAAGCACAAAAACAAGATTACCTTGATTGGGCCGACAAATGACATTACAGAACTCATTTCTTCGAAGAAATTCCTTCGGGACTCATTCCTGACTGTTTATAACCCCCTCCACAATCCTTTTTACAATAAACTGCTTGAGAGTGGTCACAAAATTGTAATCATAGACCTGGCAGGAGAGTCTGAATTCCTTGGAGATAGACCTAACCTAAGAGTAATAGACAACATATACCTGGTAAAATAAGCTCTCATGATGATTAAACTTCTGATTTTAGGACTATTAGCATTCTTCATCTTTTTTGCTCTTAAAGCCTTTCTTTCCAGGGGCAAACGCAAAGAAATTTATCCTTACCGCAAACGCCAGTATTTACTTACCATACCCGAACGGCGTTTCTTTGAATGGCTCAATGATATTTTGCCTGAGGACGTTATTGTTATCCCGCAGGTGGTGATGAGCAATATCCTGGAGACCGTGATAGACAGGCGTTATTTCTGGCAATATCAAAACAAGATTAACCGCAAAACACTGGATTTTGTAATCTTCGCCCTGCCATACCTGGAGCCGTTGGTTGCCATTGAATATGACGACAGATCACATGACATACCAGAGAGGCAAGCAAGGGATTTTTTCGTTAATAATGCTCTGCGTGCGGCCGGGATAGAGATTTTGAGGGTGAGGCACAGTAACAGCCTTAATTACAGAATGATAAAAAAGCAAATCCTCGCGGCTTTAAAAAATGCTAGCTTTTATGGCTAGAATAAAAAACAGACGGCGTCGCATGTGCGACGCCGTCTGCCGTTCACAACAGAACTTTACTACTTACTATTGCCTGTTATTCTCTCGAGTTTCTTTAGAATCGATACCATAAACAATCCCGACAGGGATGTTACACCTACGAATATTGCCCAGACCTGCCATAACTCCAGACGTGTCCAGAAGAAACTACCAACCTGAAGCAGAAGGTTACCCAAAGCTGTAGCACCGAGCCACGCACCCTGCATAGAACCTTTGAGCTTTGGAGGCGCAACCTTGGATACAAAGGAAATACCCATTGGGCTAAGGAAAAGCTCTGCTACGGTCAGAATCAGGTATGTAGAAATGAGCCAGTACTCAGATACACGCTCTGGTGAGCCAGCATCGCCAATAACCTTAGGTGCTGGCAGATGCACAGATGGGATTATCAGGACAATATATGCCAATGATGCCAGGAACATACCAATAGCTATCTTGCGTGGAGTAGATGGCTCTTTACCCTTTTCATTGAGCTTACCAAAGAACCACACTATCACAGGGGTGAGGAATACGATAAAGATTGGGTTAAAATGCTGGAATTTCTCTGGCTCGATAGGCATCTGGTTCTGATAAAAATGATTGACAATCCAGTACACACCAGCCAGTGATACTACGAAAATTGCAGCCCATATACCACGCCACATTTTCTTTGTCTCTCTGCGCACCATATATATGAGGGCAATGATGGCCAGAATCAACAACAAGAAACTCTTGAGGTCAAAGAATATGTATGACCATTTTGATACTTGTTCTACGATATAATCACGAGCAAAGAGCGTGAGTGTCAGACCGTTCTGGTGGAAGGCCATCCAGAAGAAAATAACAACCAGGAATACCAGGCCCAGAGCAACGAGACGCTCACGTGTTTCCTCTGGACTAATATCTTGCATAGACTCTGGAACCTCTGTAGACTTCTTAC
>JALVRO010000152.1 GCA_027031265.1 Bacteroidales bacterium
ACTACGAAACATTTATGGCCGAGCTTGATAGCGAAAATGATAAATGAAGGCATTTGAATTAAGCAAGGAAGCCAAGGAAGACCTGAGAAAAATTGCCTGATTTACAGAAAAACGCTGGGGTCGAGAGCAGCGCTTTTTGTATATTAAGCAATTTGATAATGTGTTTCATTCGTTAGCGAAGACCCTAGCCATGGGTAAGAAATGTGCACACATAAAAAAAGGATATAGAAAATTTCCTCAAAGTAGCCACATTATTTTTTACCGTGAATCGGAGAGGACTAAGATTTTTGTGATACGCATACTCCATAAAAATATAGATGTTATGTCGAATTTTTTGCCCACATAACGGACAAATAAAAAAAGGGTGGTAAAGTCCCATTTCTTGTTTGCCCGGATTAGTATAGCCACATCAACCTATTTCCCAATAGACAGATGCAGGCGCACAAAGAGCATAACCTTTTGAGCAATTTGTTAGGCTTTTACCTAAAGTTGATTACCTGCAACAAAATTCTTTAATGTATGCGTATGCTCATCGTTTGTTATTTTATGATACACGCCACCACCAACTGATTTCACAACAGAGCACCTTCCTCCTTTTCCTTTTCTTTTTGATACACAATGCTCTCCATTATTATTAACTCGCCAATAACGTGACTTCTTTTTTCCGTTTGAATAATGTATTACAAACTCACCATCAGGCGATGAATACATTTTAAATTTCTTATCTTTAACTACTTGGATACCGTCAAAGGTTTTATCAGTAAACAACGTAACTACCTCTTCCTTTGATAAAATTCTCTCTTCTGCAAAACTTGTATTTATTCCCATAATAAATACACTTAATAGTAAAATGATAAAAGAAATCTTTTTCATTGTTAATTCTCCTTAATATATTTACCGCTGAATTATTCTAAAGTTAAGCACATACAGCGGCGAATATGTCCCTAACGTTGGCTTGAGTGTTCACTGGGACTCCCAGAGACCGTATTAAAAAAGGAAAGCTTTTTATTAGACTCCATATTTTCAATAATTTATCTGTCAATAATTTTCCTAACCCTTTTTAAGTTCCTAATTGTCTGACAATGCTTTATCTGTAACATGAACTAATTTTCCAAAAATTGAATGCATTTTTCAAGTTCATTTCTTTTAACAATATGAGGTTTAGATAAATCAATTTGTGCTTTATGAACAGCTTCGCCACGTCTTTTGATCCACTTATTTAGTCCGCCCTGAATAAATTAATGCGCTATGTTTTATTCAGGGCGGACTATTTAGTATCTAAAGTTTAGAGTTTCAGATCCCCAGGAAAGGAGAATCATTTAAAAAAATATTGATTGCCACGGTTAACCGATAGCCCGTAACAGGAACCGGGTATCCCTTGCTGAAGCCGCCGTGAATCTATCCATGGAGGCTTTTCGACAGCATCCCTGCTGTCGAAACTTCATCAAGGGATACCCGGCCCCTGTTACTCTGAGGTAAACAAAATAATTCGGTTAAACAGGAAAAAAATGTAAAAAAGCAAACTTCTGGAGGCCGCAATGCACATCAAAGGATACGGTAATATCCCTGATGAACTGTTTTATTACATAACAT
>JALVRO010000153.1 GCA_027031265.1 Bacteroidales bacterium
CAAGGTCTCGGGAGGTGCCAGGCCATATTCCATTGTCTGGAGCACGAGCGATACTACAGCTACTATAACAGGCCTGGCAGCAGGGAAATATTCGGTCACAGTGACAGATGCTTATAATTACCAGGCCACGGATTCTGTGGAGGTTCAAAATAGTGTGTCATATCCGTCTGGTTATTCATTGACATTAGACCACACAGAGCAGACCTGCGTGGTATGTAATGCCCAGGCCCAGGCAAATGTGTCAGGTGGGGCGCCACCGTATTCTTATCTATGGAGCAATGGCGCTACAGGAGAGACCATTACAGGGCTTTGTGCTGGGACATATACTGTTACTGTGAGCGATTCTAATAATTGTAAGATAAGCGACACTGTCACGGTCAGTGCTTTTCAGACACAGGTGGCTCTGTGTATGGTGACAGTTGACTCTGCCACTGGCAATCATATAGTTATCTGGGGGCGGCCTGCTAGCGTGTATGACAGTTTTTTCGTTTACCGCTCTATCGATAGTGTGAATTTTGAGAAAATAGGTAGCACAGACGGGGCAGGGATGACTGTTTTTGTTGATACAAGTGCTTATGCGACAGGTGTTTACTATAGGCTCAGGCCTCTGTCGCTGTGTGGTGATACACTGGACTTTAGCCCTTATCACAGGTCTCTCTATCTTCAGGCTCAAATAGATTCCTCGGCAGGTGTGGTACAGTTGCATTGGAAAGGCTACCGGGACGGGTCAGGAAGCTTTGTGCCGGCGCATTATTATGTTTATAGATCTGCATCGCCTCGCTCGTCAGACTTTGTGGTAATAGACACGGTCGGTGGCAGCGCAAGTGGTTATACTGACATGGCTCCTCTACAGGGTGAGAATTATTACTATTTAATGGCCGCCCATAGCCCGTGTGTGGCATCTGACAGTCTGGGTAATACGCAGGTTTATACCAAGCTGTTTTCAAATACTGTGATGGTTAATTTTTCTGGTATTTCTACCACTGTCCGGTCTGTTGGACAGGGCTTGCGTGTTTATCCTAATCCTTTCTCCGAGCAGCTCACAGTGGAGTTCAGACATTTTGGGCTAAAGACTTATGAACTGCGGCTAGTAGACGCTATAGGCAGGACGGTTTACCAGACCAGGACACGTTCTGCAACGGTCCATATACCAGGCACTGATCTGAGACCAGGTGTATATGAGCTTGTAGTGAGTGATGGAGACATGGTTTTAACAAGGAAAGTACTTGTGCATTAAAGCAAACTATGTATACAAGGTGGTCCAAAACCGTAAATTACCGGAATAATGTAATAATTAACTTGCTAATTAACCATATTTTATGGTCTTTTGTTGTCTTGTAATATTTGAGTAAATACACTTTTGGGACAATTTTGTTTTATGCACCAGAACACCATATTTGCATGTCGCTTATTGGTGTCTATTTGTGAGAGCGTGAATATTAACCTGTCAAAGGAGTAGGGCTGCCCGGTAAGTCTTTTATTACGATGTGGCAGTAAGTGTGTTTTGTTTATGCTACTGAAAGTTTTTTGTGTTAAAATAATTTTTCCGGACAGCCCTGTTATGTCAGATAGTTTGATGATTAATGTTTGATAAATTTGTAAACCTGTGTCTGGCCTTTGTTATTCAGTTTAGCGAAGTAGATACCAGGCCGCAAGTCTGCAACGTTAATATTTGCATGACCATAAACCAGTCTTGTCTTCAGAATACGTCCGGTATTGTCCAGTATTTGTAAAGTGCCTTGAGCAGCATTTACATAAAGCACTGCGCTGACAGGATTTGGATAAATAGTAAACTGTGCAGAATTGTTGTTATGTATCTCTGTAGAGGTGCCAGCATTATACATCAATAAGGTATCTATACGTATTGTGTTGATATGGCCAGCTGGTTCGATGAAAACAAAAGCTATATAATACTCTGGTTCAAAGCTTGCAAAACTCAAATCACCAGACTTATTCCAGACAAAATTACCCACAGGCAAGTTGAAGCTAATATCTGTCCAGGTATAATTATTTGGGTTACCATAGCCAGGATAGTCTGTTGAGGCCATTGTCTTAAACTCGCTTGTTGAAGCCTTGGCAAGGGAAGCGCAAGAAAAACTACCTATAGGATTGTCTGTATTAGTGAATCGAGGAGGAATTACCCATGATTCTGTGGCCTGCCCTGAAGGAGAGTTTGACACTTCTAGAAAATAGTCGCCACCAGATGAGGTTTTGTTCCATTTTTCCCCTGAGATTGTATACCTATAGAAGCCGAATGTGTGTAGTGATACTCCCGGGTCTCTGTCAAAGATTAAGTTCCTTCTAGGATCATAAGACAACTGAATGGTTGGTAGGTCCTGTATCACCATAGTCTCAGGCAGGGATGTAGTGAGAGGATCACCACTGACGACCGATGCAGTCATGTCAAAAGTATCCACAGCCATGTATGTGACGCCTGTTATGGTTACTGTATTGGTGCCAGCTTTAATGACTCCCACATTATTGTTCAGGTTAGCTGAGCCGTTACTATTAAGCCTGATCTGTGTGTCGGTGGATACATCACCGGGTAGGCTGGACTCGTCACGGGCCTGTACTGTCACATCAAATTCCCAACCATAGTAAGTTGGGTTATGTGAGATACTTACAATGGCTAGCTTTGTCGGAGGGTTAGCAGGATAATTGCACTCATGATGACCAGGTGACATCTCTCCTGTACCAGCTGGTCTGGTGATGGTCCATTCACTTGAGGTCCAGGTGGTATCAGACAAAGCAACGTCTTTGTTTCTGAAAGCATCTCCATCGCCATATTCCCATGGTTGACCTGCTCCATTTTGGTCAATTTTTCCGTATGCGTCTACTAGTGTGCCTCCTGTTGATACACTACCGTTTTTGTAAAGGAAATATCCGTCATTTCCGTTGCCATCAATGTTAGCATTGTCCAGGTCTGGATAAAAACCAAAAGCTTCATGGAATTTTGTACTATCAAAAGCAATAACATAAGTGTTTCCTGAGCCTATAATGCCTTGGAGGGGTATCTCTGCCCATGTTGTGCCATCTGACTGTCTACAAATATAATACTGGCCTGCTGACAGATCTATAGGAGAATGAGAAGTGTTGAAGAGCTCGACGAATCTAGCTTGGGCATTATCTTGAGGGTCGGCAACCTCTGATATTATCAGAGAATCCTGGGCTATCATAGCAAAGCTACACAAAATAGCCACTAAAAAAATGATTAGGCGTTTCATGATTAAGAGTTTTGAGTTTTAACTATAAAATTTAATCAAAATATAGGAGAAAAGCAATGATTTAGATCATAAATTTACTGATAATGAATGGAATAAGTCTGTAATCAAAATGATTCTATGTCTGGATTAATTATTTACAAAAAATTTTTCACGTGTCTGTACTATCATCAGGTAAGAAGAATTATTGTAATCAGAAGGGAGAGGGAGAAATGAAATAGTTAAAGCCGTGTAATTCTTTGGTTTTAGTTTTTATTAATCATGTGGATGTTTCTTGGCTGTTTTCTAAGCACACAAGATAGTGAGTATATTGTTTGATGGCAATAAGAATGGAGTGCTAACAGATAACAATTTTACAAAAGTCGTGAAAATAGTCCCTCAAGTGTTTAGCAGATAGGGACTAAGCAAAGCCCAGCCCCCTCAAGAACAAGAAATTATGTAACAATAGTGTGTCTGCGTTATTTCTCTCGTAGAGCCTCCACCTTATGGAGTATATCCTGGCATTTGAGTTCCTGGAAAGACGTGAAATTGATGTCAGCCTCAGGGAGACGGTCTTTTGATCCCACGCCAATGGCTATCATTCCGCCGCGATGGGCTGCTTCCACTCCTGCTACAGCGTCCTCAAATACGATGCACTGATCTGGGCTAAGACCCATATCCCTGGCGGCTGTGAGAAATACCTCTGGGTCGGGCTTTGCCTTTGTTATCCGGTTGCCGTCTACAATAGCATCAAAAAAGTCTTCCAGACCAATTCGTTCGAGTATAAGTGGGGTATTTTTACTAGCCGAGGCAATGGCCAGTCGTCGTCCCAGTTCACGGGCTTCTAGCAAGAAATCCATCACACCAGGCAGGATGTCTGTGGGTATCAGTGTAGAGATTAGCTCACGGTAGCGACGGTTTTTCTTCTCAGCTAAAGCCAGCTTTTCTTCTTCCGTTACTGTGATACCTCCAACTTCGAGCAATATTTCGAGCGATCGCATACGACTGACACCTTTGAGTCGTTCGTTATCCTTCTCTGTGAACTCAAAACCCAGCTCACGGGCCAACTCTCGCCAGGCCTGAAAATGAAAGCGGGCAGTGTCCACGATCACTCCGTCCAGGTCAAAGATACATCCTTTTATCATCGTGCTTGATTTTTTTGTTACTTATGCGATCTGCGGGCGCTAATATCTTCTACGAATAGCACAGCAATAGCTGCAATTAGAAATGAAATTCCGCCCAGAATCAGGGCGTAGATTGGCTGCTCGTGGAAAACATGCTTAACCAGAAATCCCAGAATGCTGGCAGCCAGGATCTGTGGAATGACTATAAAGAAATTGAAGATGCCCATGTACGTGCCCATCTTATTAGCAGGCAGTGCACCTGTGAGAATAGCATAAGGCATGGCCAGTATACTTGCCCACACCAGACCAATACCTACGAAAGGCAACAAAAGCACATATTTGTCATGAATGAAGTAAATTGAGATAAAGCTCAGAGCCCCGATTGTCAGGGCAATAGCATGTGTTATCTTGCGGTTTGTTTTACGGGCCATCCACATAAGCAGGAATGCAAACACAGCAGCAAAACCGTTATACACGGCAAAAGCCACTCCTACCCAGTTGGCAGCGGCCTGAAACTGTGCGCTTGCAGGGTCATAGGCCCCGAATACGTGACGTGCTACAGCAGGCGTGGTATAAATCCACATTGCAAACAAAGCAAACCATGAAAAGAACTGTACAACAGCTAATTGTTGCATTGTCTTAGGCATATTGTTCAGATCGGTCAGTATCTGAATATAGCCATTATTCTTCTTAGCCTTTAGCAGCCCTGCATTGATAAACTCCAACAAGGCAAAGATGATAAGACCGAAGGCAAAAATATACACTTCGCCCCCAGCATGAGCACGATAGAGGATAAAGGCAGTAATAATACCAATGATAAGCGAGACAATACCAATGATCAATGAGCGGCGGCTTTCCCTCTCGGGCTTTTCTATCTGTGGCGAAGGCTCTACCTTGTAGTCTGAGTCATCAAACTGTGCCAGTTCCTCGGGCGAATATTCCTTTGTTGTAAACACTGTCCATGCCACAGAGCCGAAGAAAACAGCAGCGCCTATATAGAAAGACAGCTTGACTGACATTGGTATGTGACCTTCGGGTGCTGTGTTTTCCACGCCCAGGGCAGTGAGCACGTATGGCAAGGCAGAGGCAATAACAGCGCCTGTCCCAATAAAAAAGCTCTGCATGGAGAATCCAACGGTGCGCTGTTCGTCCGGAAGCATATCACCAACAAAAGCACGGAAAGGCTCCATCGAAATATTTATCGAAGCATCCATTATCCAGAGCATACCTGCAGCTACCCACAGCGCAGGGGAGTTGGGCATGAGCACAAGGGCCACGGACGCCAGGATTGCACCAATAAGAAAATAAGGACGGCGGCGTCCGAGCCGTGTCCATGTACGGTCGCTCAGGTGTCCGATTATTGGCTGGATGATGAGACCAGTAACAGGTGCTGCGACCCACAGGATAGGTATTTTATCGATCTGTGCACCCAGTGTTTCGAATATACGGCTGACGTTTGCATTTTGTAAGGCAAAGCCGAATTGAATACCAAAAAAGCCGAAGCTCATGTTCCAGATCTGCCAAAAACCAAGTTTGGGCTTTTTCATGACTTTACAGTTCTATGTTTCGAGGATTAGTAAAATTAAAGTAAAAACTTTGCACAAGTAAAAAATACGTGGTAGAAAACAAACAAACGTTTTCGATAAAGCTATTTTTACCCGTGACACGAAGGAGTGGAGATAGATTTCGCACAGTTTCCTGAGGTGGTTTTTTAGAAACTTAACCTTTGTGTGTGGGTCTACTGATTCGAAGCGGTATGCAGTGGGCTTCTGTACCAATTCTTGATTAACTATGTAATAATGTAAATCCTGACTTCCATGGAAAGCGCTCAGAAAGCACCTTGCCCATGGTAAGAGAAAGAGATCAGACTATTTTGTTATAGGAAATGGAGTTAGTTCTGGTAAGAGGTCAACTGGTTGTCAAGGTCTTGTGGCTATGTATAGTCAGAAGATATTATTTAAATATTGTGTGTATGCGTGAGGACGTAGGCGTATATGAATCGAAGTCTATGAGATGGATGGCATAGAGCCGAGGAGGCGAGCAGAGTAAGCCACCGCAGGCGGGGGGAATGCCACACTCATAGACGAGAAGAGTAGAAGCCGAAGGCCGACCCTCTTGATGTGATAGATAGTTGATAATAAGGTGTAGTCTGTGAAGTAAGAGCTATATAACGCACAAAAGCATAATGACATCAAGAGGGGCACGCCCGGGAAATCAGAATTCAAAGTCTTCTATATATTTTGTTGACTCCCTGATAACCAGTCTTGTAGATACTACTTCGCTACGATGTTTGCCAGTTAGTTTTCCTTCAATGCGGTCGATGAGCATGCGCGCGGCAGTATAGCCCATTTCGTAGCCAGGTTGCTCAACAGTGCTCAGTTTTGGTGATGTAACGCGTGAGATTATGTTATTGGAATAGCCAAAGATAGACACCTGTTCTGGCACTTTGATACCGTTTTTCTGCAGGGTAATAAGGGCACCGGCAGCGCTATCGTCGTTAACGGCAAATATACCGTCGAATTCCAGGTCTTTTTCCAGGAGTTGCTGTGTAATCTGAACACCCTTTTCGAAGCTATCACATTCGATGATCAGGTCCTGGTCAATGGGTATGTTAAACTCCTTGAGAGCCTCGATATACCCAGTATAGCGTTTGTGAGAGATGACCAGGTTATTAGGCCCGCGAAAATGGATAATACGGCGGCATCCGCTCTGGATGAGGTATTTAGTGGCCTGGTAAGCAGCTATTTCGTCGTTGACTACCACCTTGTCGGCAGGAAAATCTGGACAGATGCGGTCAAAGAAAACAATGGGTATGTCGTAGTCTGTGAAAGCCGAGAAATGCTTGAAATCAGTAGTTTCCTTAGTGCGGGAAATCAGGACACCTTCAGCACCACTGGCGAGGATGATATTGACATTATTTTTCTCGCGTTCATATTTTTCATTTGATTGGGAAATAATCACAGTGTATCCCTTTTCGTAAGCATAGTCCTCTATACCGCTGATAACTGACGAGAAGAAGTAATGTACCATTTGTGGTATGATAACGCCGATAATATAGGTTCGTTTTTGTCTGAGCCTCTGGGCCAGAATGTTTGGGCGGTAGTTGAGCTGGTGGGCTACTTCTAATACTCTTTTCTTTGTTTCTTCGCTTATGTCGGGGTGGTCCTTTAGTGCACGTGAAACAGTAGAAGGTGATATACCCAGGATTTTAGCTATGTCTTTGATAGTAGCTCTTTTCATTTTTGATAATTTTTTATAAGGTTAATGCAAACGATAACGCAAACGATTGATGAAATTTTATTATAAATCAGTTTTTTAGTACTTTTTTTTTAATAAATTTGAAATAGGACACAACATTACTAAATTACAAAAATATGTTGGAAAAAATAATGAAAGCTAAAATTTTATTGTTTTTCCTGTTTGTTTTTATGGGGTTCACAACATATTCCCAGAGAGTAATAACAGGACAGGTAGTGGACAAGAGCGGAGCACCACTTCCAGGAGTTTCGGTTGTTGTCAAAGGGACTACGATTGGAACGATTACAGACTTTGAGGGAAAGTATACACTGGAAGTGCCCAGGGATGCTAAGATACTGGTCTTTTCAATGATTGGCATGAAGACTGTCGAGGCGCCTATCACAGGCAAGGTTGTTAATGTGACAATGGAGGAAGAAGCACAGAAACTGGAAGACGTAGTTGTTATTGGTTATGGCGTACAGAAAAAAAGTGACAAGACAGGTGCTGTGTTGCAGGTAGGTTCGGATGATTTGATTCAGGGCGTGCTGCAGGATCCTATCCAGGCTTTGCAGGGTAAGGCAGCTGGTGTGTTGATCACCAAGAAAGGTGGTGACCCCAATGCTGGTTTTTCTGTTAAGATCCGTGGCCAGGCAGGTCTGTATTCAGGCACCTCTCCATTATATGTAATAGATGGTGTGCCTGGCGCTGATCCTACTACGATTGCACCCGAGGATATCCTCTCTATTAACGTGCTCAAAGATGCATCATCTACTGCTATCTACGGTTCACGTGGTGCTAATGGTGTGATCATCATCACTACAAAAAAGGGTGTACGTAACAATACTTCGGTTAGTGTGAATTCTTATGTGTCTATGGATAAGGTTGCTAAGAAGCTAGACCTGCTCACGGCTGATGAACTGCGCCAGTATGTTGACCAGAATGGGTTGAGCTTCCAGGATGGAGGTGCAAATACTGATTGGCAGGATGCTATATTCCGCAATGCTATTTCTTATTCAAATAATGTAGCTATAGCAAGTGGTGGTGATTATGGTTCTTACCGTGCTTCAGTGACACACAGTGCTATAGAAGGTCTTATTAATGGTTCTGACAAGACTCGTGATATTGCATATCTGACATTTGACCAGAAAGCAATAAATGGTAAGTTACATGTGTATGGAGCCTTGAGTGCTACATTTGAGGGGAATAATTATATAAGCTATGGTGGTTGGGGTCCAACAGATGTGCTTTATCAGGCATACCAGCGTAATCCCACTGATCCTATTTACACAGATGATGGAGGTTATTACGAGATAAGCCGTGACTTTAATTACTATAATCCTGTGGCCCTGATAGATATGATCCAGAATCATCGTGATGCTAAGCGTTATCGTGCTGACCTGAATACAGAGTACACATTAATCGAAGGACTGAGACTGGGAGTAAACCTGGGTTATGTGCGTAATGATGATGAGACTTTTTATTTCGAGCCAACCACTTTACTGGGAGGGACGACACAGGGATATGCCAAGAGGGCGTATAACAATTACCAGTCTAAGGTACTGGAAGCTACTTTGAAATATGATAATAGTTTTGGCGGTCATAATATTAACACAGTCTTTGGTTACTCATTCCAGCAGGATGATTATGATGGACTGTGGGCTCAGGGTAAAGAACCTCTGTCAAATTATGTCCAGTCCAATAACCTGGGCGTTTTGAATAATGTTAATGTTGGCGACATTGGTTCATACAAGGGAGAGAGTCGTCTTATATCATTCTTTGGACGTATTGTGTATAACTACAAACAGCGATATTATCTGACAGTTACTGTTCGCCGTGATGGTTCTACAAAGTTTGGTGAGAATAATAAATGGGGTTGGTTCCCATCGGCTTCTGCTGCATGGAATATCCGCAATGAGCCGTTCATGCAAGGCGTTCATTTTGTCAGCCAGCTGAAGTTGCGTGCTGGTTATGGTCTGGCTGGAAACCAGAACATTGGTGATTATCTGAATGTCATTTCTTATGGCCCAGCTGGTACTGCGCCAAACCCTGAGACTGGAGAGGATGCTATCAGCTTTGAAGCTAGCCACAACGCTAACCCCGATTTGAAATGGGAGCAAAACGCAGAGCTTAATATTGGTATTGATTACGGTTTTCTAGACAACCGTATCCAAGGTAGCTTTGAATATTACAATAAGACAACATTTGACCTATTGGCGCAGTATTCTGTACCTGTACCACCAAATCCGGTCAGCCGTACTTATGCTAATGTAGGTACTATCCGCAACGAAGGTTTTGAGCTAAATGTGCAGGCTTTTGTAATCAACAGAAAGAATTTAGAATGGCGTACAGTACTTAACTTCTCACGCAACCGTCAGCGTATTGTAAGCCTGTCTAATGACCAGTATGAATGGTCTGCTATTCACGAAGGATGGATATCTGGTCGTGGTCTGGTAGGCCAGGAGAACTGGACACAGATTATAGCACCTGGTTATGAGCTGGGTACTTTTTATTTGCCTGAATATGTAGGTTTGTCAGAGGATGGCTATTTCCTCTTCTATACAGCGGCCGGGGGAGTGACTAGGTTTGTTTCACAGGCAGAGCGCCATGTGGTTGGTCATGCTTTGCCACGGTTCAGCATTGGATGGTCTAACAGTTTGAGGCTATTTAAGCGAGTTGATATGAGCATTTCTTCCCGCCTGGTTTATGGCTTCAGTGTTTATAATGTTACACGCATGGTCTTTGGTAATCCAATATGGCTGCCCAACCTGAATGTTTTGCACTCTGCCCTGGATGAGGCTCAGAGGGGACTCAAAGCAGCTCCTACAATCAGTAGTTATTATCTCGAAAATGGGACATTCTTCCGTATTGACAATATAAATATTGGTTACAATTTCAACACAGCACGTATCAAGTGGTTAAAGAAGGCAAGGATTTACTTTGCATCTGATAACCCTCTGCTTATAACAGGCTATACAGGCGTTGACCCGGAAGTTTCTTATGAAGGATTGTCCTTCGGAATAGATATGTACAACACTTATCCAAAGGCTCGTACTTTTGTCCTTGGTCTTAACCTTGTATTTTAATTAACCTAAAATCAAAATAAAAATGAAAAAGCTGTTATACATTTTCTCAATAGTCTTGCTATTGCTAACATCTTGCACAGATTTGACAACAAGATTATACGACCGCATACCAGAGGATAAGTTCCCTGAGAATGAGACTCAGGCTGCGCTGATGATGATACCTGTCTTTAGCCCAATGCAGCAATTCCTGGATTGGGGCGGATGGTGGTTTGCCCAGGAAATAACATCTGATGAGGTCACATGTCCCACACGCGACCAGGACTGGTATGATGGAGGTAAGTGGATAGCTCTACACCGCCATGAATGGAGCGAGACAAATAATGACATTGAGGCTATTAATAGCATGTGGTATTGGTTTAATAAAGGTGTTTTTGAGGCAAACAAGCTTATAGAGTTCGTTCAGCCAGGTGTAGATGCAGGAAACGAGGCAGCTAAGGTTACTATGGCAAAGGTTAAGGTAATGCGATCTTTCTATTACTGGCTCTTGATTGACAACTATGGAGATGTGCCTTTTATTACTTCATTTTCTGAGGCGCCAGCTAACCCTGTCCGTAACTATCGTTATCAGATATGGGAGCGAATTGTTAAAGACGTGGAAGACGCTTTGCCATATCTGCCTGCATCAGGTTCTAAGTATTCTGTCACCAAGGGTATGGCTTTTGCCCTCCTGGCAAGGCTCTACCTCAATGCTCCGGTTTATCTCAAGGGTCAGATGAGCATACCAGAGGACTCCTGTTATAGGGCAGTAGTTCAGTATTGCGACAGTGTGATTGACCTGGGTATTTATGATCTGGAGGCAGACCCGCTGGCTCCTTTTGTTACACAGAACGAGGCAAGTGTGGAGAATATTTTTACAATTGGCTATGACGAGAACACATACAAAGGTTTTAACCTGCACATGCGTACCCTTCACTATGAGAGCCAGAAGACATTTAATATGCCAGTAAAACCTTGGAATGGTTTTGCAGTACAGGAAGATTTCTATAACACATACTCTGACCAGGATAAGCGTAAAAACATGTTCCTGGTAGGCCAGCAGTATTCATACACAGGTCAGCCTCTGACTGACCCAGGAGCTAATGATGCACCACTGGTATTTGACCCACATATACCAGCTCTGTATATGACAGCAGAGGATTATACCTTGGAAGAAATCCGTATGTCCGGAGCTCGTGTTGTTAAGTTTGAGGTCAAGCTGGGTGCTACAGACAACCTAAGTAATGATTATCCTATATTCCGTTATGCAGATATTCTGCTTATGAAGGCCGAGGCTCTTATCCGTTTGAACGGTGAGTCTGACCAAACAGCAGTTAGTCTGGTTAATCAGATACGCAGTCGTGCTGGTCTGTCTGCCTGGATCACTGTTCCTCTGGATTCTCTGCTAGCAGAGCGTGGACGTGAGATGTTCTGGGAGGCAACCCGTCGCCAGGACCTTATCCGTTTCGGAAAATTCGGAGATGCATGGTGGGAGAAACCAGCTGACACAGAGGATAAATCAATATTCCCAATACCCAAGTGGGCTATTGAATCAAACCCAAATCTTGCTCTACCTCCTGAGGATATTCAGGAATGAGAGCAAATAAAATTTTTAACCCAAACCCAAAAATTAAAAACTATGAAAAGATTATTTGGAATTTTGAGCTTATTGCTCGTTTTCGCACTTGTCTTCACTTCTTGTAAAGAGAAGAATAACGGAGGTAATACACCTCTGGTAGAGGATGGTCTTTACCTGGTAGGTGGTTCTGCTCCGATAGATAGCATGGTCTTGAAGAACATGCTGGAGCAAGGCTATGTTGAAGGAGAAGGCTTTTCTGCACAGCCAATGGACGGCCTTTTCCAGAAATATGTATATCTGACAGCTAATGGCGGTGGCTTTGTAATCAAGCAGCAGGCTGGTGCCCAGAGAATCGTATGGGGTATTGACGGCAACTGGACACAGGTTCGTGGTGACACTGTAATGAAAGCTAAGATTAAGCAAGACGGAGGTATGTTCTCTGTCCCTAAGGATGGGCTGTACCTGGTTGTTGTTTATATTCCAGGTAACACACTTTATATGCTTCGTGTAGAGAAGTGGTCTATAATAGGTGATGCTACAGACGGTGGGTGGACAGATGACTCTCAGCAGGAACTCACAGAGGTTTCCCTGGACAAAGATGGTGGACAGTGGAAGATCGAAGGCGCTGCTATGAGACCAGCTAGCTTCAAGTTCCGTTTCAACCACTGGTGGACATACTACTCCGCAGACACAGCAGCTGAGGCTAATGGTGATCCTAAATTCTTCACGAACCTTGGTGGTTCCCTCGATGAGCTTACACCAGGTGGTGCAAATGTCAGCGTTGATCAGCCAGGTGTTTACACAATCACTCTCAACTATACTTATGGTGACAAGTTCACCGCTACTATGGAGAAAACTGGTGACCTCAACCCAGACGATATCTCTGGTGATACAATTAGCCTTATTGGCGCTGGTATTGGCTACATGGACAATGGTCAGCCAGTTATGTTAGGAGGTTGGTCAGAAGATTATGACCTCACATACAAAGGTGAAAGCAACTATGTTTATACATTCGAGGCTGATTCAATAATTCTGACAGAAAATGCAGAGTTTAAGCTGCGTAAGAATCATGACTGGGGTGTAAACTGGGGTGCTGGCAATACTACTACAGCTGGTGATAATCAGGATATTAGTGGAACAGACAACTTTGTATCTAGCAGCAACAAGATTTACAAGATTAAGTTCGATTATAACGGCCTCTCATTCAAGGCTACTGTTACTTTCACTAACGAAGGTGATTACACTCCACCAGCAGATGATCCAAGCAATCATACTTATAGCTTGATTGGTAGCGCATTTTATATCAACAATGACCCAGCACAGGGAGCTGATTCTAATTGGAAGAACGATATTGATCTGACTTATGATAGTCAGGATGCTAATGGTAACTATGTTTTCAAGGCAGCAGGTATTAACTTTATAGGCGGTGGTGAGTTCAAGATCCGCGTTGACCATGATTGGGGAGTAAATTATGGTTACAGTGATATGCAGATAACAGGCGATGGAGCATCTAATATGAGCGACAATGGCGGAAATATCAAAGTAGGAACTGATGCTAAGTATGATGTAACTTTCTCTATTGATGGTGACTTTGCCAATAGAAAACTGGATCTGGCAAATTCATCTAAATAATTTCAGATAATTGATGTTTTGGTCTTGGCTGCTTCCCCAGAGGAAGCAGCCAATTTTTTGTAAATGTTTGAGTTTTAGTATTTTTATAAAATTAGCCAACCAAAACCTCTAAAAAAGAGATTTGTGCTTATGAAACCAAAAATTATATACGATTCCTGGAAAATAATTTCAGAGGACATAGATTTTAGCCTGAACCAAGGTTACGAGAGTATTTTTAGCCTGGGAAATGGGAAAATGGGACATCGTGGTAATTTTGAGGAATATTTCTCCGGGCCTTCTCTTCAGGGAACTTATATAGCAGGTGTGTATTATCCGGATAAAACAAAGGTTGGCTGGTGGAAAAACGGTTATCCTCAGTATTTTGCCAAAGTCATAAATGCTCCAGATTGGCGGGGAATAAAGATTACAATTGATGGCGAGAAGCTGGACCTGAATAAGGTTAGATTAGAAGAATTTCAACGTGAGCTGAATATGAAGCATGGATTCTTTGCGAAGTATTTTGTCGCAACACTTAGTAATGGCAAGAAGGTAATGGTAGAATCGCGCCGTCTGCTTAGCATTGTGAATGATGAAATTGGTTTGATAAAATATGTCCTGACCCCGCTTAATTTTTCCGGTAACATTGAGGTATTGTTAGATATTGATGGCGATGTGATAAACCGCGACTCTAATTATGGTGAGAAGTTCTGGACAGAAGTTAGCCGTGGTTTTGAGCCTTACCCTTATGTGGTTACCGAAACAAAAAAAACACGCTTTCACGTCGCTAATGTGTTCGAAGCCAGGTTTTTGTCCGGGGGACAGAGACTAAGGCCAGTTAAGATTGTGCGTGTGAAGTCAGAGAAATATGTGGGTCTGGTTTACACTTTGCCTGTCCAGGAGCACAAACCAGTAGAGATTTATAAATATGTGGCTGTTACCAGTTCGCTTTGTTATGAGAAAGGCGATAAACTACTCAATGCAGCATTTGATAATGTGCGTTATGCTCTGGACAGGGGCTTTGACCATTTATTCGAGGAGC
>JALVRO010000154.1 GCA_027031265.1 Bacteroidales bacterium
GGCAAAGTAGAAACATTAACCTCTCGTCCGTAACCCTTCTTTTTTAGACGGCCATAGTAATCATAAATCTCGTAATCTGTGGGTGCGGAGAAAATTATTTTATCAACTACTCGACGGCCATTACCAGGTTTAAAGGTAACCGGAGGTTTCTTTGACATATAAGTAACCACGGGAGAGAATCGCGCTTGCTTTGTAAACTTATCTATTTGCTTAACCCTGAATCTATTAAGACCTGAATGAAAATGTACTGTGTAAGAATATGAATGCAGACCTGGCGTACCCTTACCCTTGACCGTACCTACTTTACTCCACTTATTCCAACGATATTGCTCTATAATAAAAGGTAATGACCCAAGTTCACCAGTTGTTATCCATATCAAACGACTATGCTGTGGATCTATTTTTATACTTTCAATATTAAAGGTAGGACGCGGACGAATAACCTCGGGATTAAGCACTTTGGGCATACATCCATCTCTATGCTTTATAATGATTGTAACAGGGTCTCCTATTTTGAAATTATAAACTGACAAATCTATTTCGAATGCGCTAGAATTTATCTCGTCTGTAGTAACCTGTCCATTAACTCTAACCTCTAATACACAGAAACCTACACCTGTAGGGGCAAAAGGATTCATAACATACAAGTTCTCACCCTGGTAAATGCCTTTTAAGACGATTTGTTTGTCAGAGACACCTGCCCAAAGTGATGTATATAACGTGAAAAAGGCTATTATGAATAGTAATTTTCTCATGATTGAAAAAGGTATTTTCGTAAGATAACTACTAAGTATATACAAAATTCTGACATTTAATTATACAGAGCACTAAGATTTCCGTAAAATTATATATTTTTTTGATTAAATTGCTGGGCCTTAATAAGTCTATCCAACTCATCCAAGGCTTGCTCTTCTTTGATGTTCCTCTTCATAAGTTTCTTTTTATAATAAAGAGACACAAGCCCATTCCCTGTACCCACATATCCAAAATCAGCATCAGCCATTTCACCAAGTCCATTAACAATACATCCCATTACTGCAATTTTTATACCTTTCAGTTTAGAGAATCTTTCTTTTATCTGGTTTGTCACAGCTTCCACATCAAATGTACTTCTACCACAACTTGGGCACGCAACGATTTCAGCTTTACTTATACGGGCATTCGAAGCCTGAAGTATCTCAAAACCAATCCTTGAAAGCTCTGAAGCATCATTCAAAGTCTCACTTTCTATCCACAGCCCATTTATTAGACCATCTATAAAGAATACACCACTATCTATTGCTGCCCTTATTGCTAGTGTCTCCAAATCTGAATCTTTGTACCGGAGCTTCAAAATAATTGGCAAATCTATCTTATTATCAATCATTTTCTTCAGGAATAATCTCAATTCTGCTACTACATTACTGCTCTGTGGTACGAGCACAATAGCGACATCTTTGAGCTTTTTCATTTTTGCTAATGCACCACGTTTACTCAGTGAATTAAGACTGACTTCTAGAAAAACTTTTGCTTTCGGTACCGCGGAATAATCTTGTAATTTGAGGTACCTATAGAGGCCTTTATCTCCACTAGCAATAACATTGATTCCATCTTTTTGATAAGCCTCAAGTAAGCTAGAATTACTAACAAACACGTAATCTGGCACATAAGGAGATACAAAATTTCTATAAGTATCACCACTACTGACAATAACTACAGGATAAGGCGGTAAAAATGCTGAGTCCACTTTTCGTGGCTCATATTCAAACGGATTAAAAAATAACTTATCAACTGATTCCCATTGACCAATATTACGAGAACTCAACACATGATTAACAATTTTCCTAGCTACTGGAATTTCATTCTCAGGCGGCTCAGTCAGTGAGACTCTAATAGTATCACCTATGCCATCAATAAGCAATGCACCTATACCTACCGCAGATTTCACACGGCCTTCAATCCCATTTCCCGCTTCTGTCACTCCTAAGTGTATAGGATAATCATAACCCCTTTCTATAAAACTACTAATTAACAATCGATTGGCCCATACATTGACCCTAGGATTACTTGCTTTTATTGATATAGCTATATCATGAAAATCATACCTACGGGCAATCTCGATATACTCTAAAGTTGCTTGCACCATCGCCTCAGGCGTTGCCCCATATTTTTGTAAAATTCTCTCGGAGAGAGAACCAATATTCGTTCCTATTCTAATAGCTTTTTTATGTGTTTTTGCTTTTTCTAATATTGGCTGGAATACTTCTTCTATCTTACGAAGTTCCTGATTGTATTTCTTTCCATCATAATTAACCCCGCGTTTTCGATCAATAAAATTTCCAGGATTTATTCTAATTTTATCAGCTACATCCAAGGCAGCAAAAGCAACCTTTGGACTAAAATGAATGTCAGCTATCAGAGGCGTTTCATAATTAATTCTTATTTTTCGTCTTATCTCATCTAGTGCTTCTACATCTCTCAATGTTGGAGTAGTAATACGCACATAATCAGCGCCATTTTCTACTATGCGAGTTATTTGTTCTACAGTAGCATTTATATCTGTAGTTGTTGTATTTGTCATTGATTGGAGGCGAATGTAGTTATCTCCACCAAGATCAAAATGATTCAGACGGATTATACGTGTCGGAAATCTTTTATAATTAACCAGATCTAATACAAAATTCTTAGTTTTCACCTTAAAATTGTTTTAATATCGTCAAATTTATATTCTCAAATTTAATTTTTTTTTCTAAATTGCCAACAAACCTATTATTGTAGGCTATGGCAGACAAAGATATTCTCGTAATACCAATGACAGAAGACTCACCAGAAGTAAGATTTGACCTCAAAAAAAATACTATAAGAATCTTTGGCCCATCATTCCCCGAAAATCCTATTGAATTTTATGGACAAATCTTAAAATGGATTGAGCTAAACGAAAATACTTTAAAAAATCTTACTATCGAATTCGATTATTCAATTCTCAGTTCAGCATCTAATAAAATGGTTTTTGAACTGTTTATCAAATTCGAACAACTAATAAACAAAGGTATTGACGTAAAAGTCAAATGGTATTATTCTAGCTATGATGAAGATATGTATGACGAGGGTAAAAACTTCAAAAACTCAATGAAAGTACCTGTAGAATTGATTGAAAAAGATGATTAAACATGCCTCAAGTCTTGCTTAAAAAGATGGAAGCTCTGGCCCAAAAGCCTATCCATTATTTCCTCTCCACAGATAACAATACAATCCATATAAATAACATTCTAGGACACACGCTCAAAATCGAAAATACAGGTGAGAAATACTGTGTCCGTTGCGGAGCCAAAACAAAGAAACTCTATGGCGAAGGCTTTTGCTACAAATGTTTCATAACGGCTCCAGAAGCTGATGTGTGCGTGATCCATCCAGAAAAATGCCAGGCGCATCTTGGTATATCACGTGATATGGAATGGTCCAGAGAACATTGTCTCATTGATCATTATGTTTATTTAGCTGTCACCGACCACCTAAAAGTTGGTGTAACCAGACACACCCAGGTACCTAAGCGTTGGATAGACCAGGGAGCGCTGATGGCTATTAAGCTAGCCAAAACACCATACCGCCAGCTTGCTGGACTCATAGAAGTGGACCTGAAACAGCATTTTTCTGACAAGACCCACTGGAAAAGAATGCTTGAGACAAACACACCTCCAGATATAGATCTTACTGAAGCTAAACGTTCTGCAGCAGCCTTACTTATACCAGAATTCAGGAAATACCTTGACCTTGACAATACAATTTACACATTTTCATATCCTATCTTATCACAGCCTCCCAGGATAAGTAGTGTCAACCTGGACAAAATCCACACTGTGGAAGGAAAACTAATAGGCATCAAAGGTCAGTACTTGATCTTTGATTCTGGTCAGGTTTTAAACATACGGAAACATTCTGGCTTTCTAGTTAGGATTTCTACTTAGTATTTTTTTTATAAATTTGTAACCAAACAAAAACTACTATCAGACAATGGATAAGAATACAAACATTCATCCAGCTATGAGAAAAGTATCACGCGAAGATAAAGAAAAACTTTTGAATCAGCGTGCCAAGGTTATCTGGCTAACAGGACTCTCAGGCTCTGGTAAGACAACATTAGGTGTTAACCTGGAACACGAACTTCACAAGCGAGGGTTCTTGACAGTTTTGCTCGATGGCGATAATGTACGCGCTGGGTTGAACCGCAATCTTGGCTTTGGGTTAGAAGACCGTTTGGAGAATATACGTCGTGTTGCTGAAGTCTCCAAGCTTTTCCTCAACACAGGAGTGATTACAATAAACTGCTTTATTACTCCTACAAAGGCAATGCGCGACATGGCCAAAGATATTATTGGCCGCGATGACTACATTGAAATTTACGTAAATGCTCCATTAGAAGTATGCGAACAGCGTGATATAAAGGGGCTATACGAAAAAGCCCGTAAAGGACTTATTAAAAACTTTACTGGTATTGACTCGCCATTTGAGCCTCCGCAAAACCCAGACCTTGAAGTGCGCACAGACAAGCTAAGCCCCCAAGAATCTATACAAAAAATTCTCGATTTTGTCATTCCTCAGATTACTTGTGATCACTAGACGAAAGGCGGCTCAGCGAGCCGCCTTAGTCGTTTCCTTCGTCTATACTATCTCGCCCTAGCTTTCCCTTGCAAGTAAGTGTTATAAACCCTTGTTAACCCTTGCTCCAATGTAATCTTTGGACGCCAACCATAACTAAACAACTTACTCACATCAAGGAGTTTGCGTGGTGTACCATCTGGTTTACTTTTATCCCAGATAATCTGTCCATCAAATCCCACAATTGCTCTAATCATCTCTGCCAGGTCTTTTATGGATATATCCTTACCCACACCTATATTAATGTGTGTGTTACGAACTTGCGGACCAATAAGAGGATAGGAAGGATCGGTCACACCATATCCTGTGCGTAAAATATCCTCAAAGTTTATTTTTTCCATCAGATATACAACAGCATCAGCCAGGTCATCGCTGTGCAAAAACTCCCGCATTGGGCTACCTGTACCCCATAGAGTCACATAAACGTCTTCTTCCGTGCGATAAATACCGTATTTTTGTAATATCCGAACAATCTCTTTTTCAGTTGTTTGTCCTGAGATGCCTTCGATAGGCAATTTGTCAAGGTCCTGGCGTAGACCCGACCAGTCATTATTTTTAAGTAGCTTTCCCAGGTGAAATTTTCGAATAAGGGCAGGCAGGACATGTGATTTTTCCAGATCAAAATTATCATTCTCGCCATATAAATTAGTGGGCATTACAGACAGAAAATTAGTACCATACTGCATGTTATAGCTTTCGACCAGCTTGATTCCAGCAATCTTTGCAATAGCATAAGGTTCGTTGGTATACTCAAGCGTATCTGTGAGAAGGTATTCTTCTTTGAGAGGTTGTGGCGCCAGCTTGGGATAAATACATGAACTGCCCAGGAAAAGCAGTTTTTTCACACCATAGACATAAGAATAATGAATTATGTTGGCCTCAATCATCAGATTGTCATAGATAAACTCAGCACGGTAAACATTATTGGCCCATATACCGCCCACCTTAGCTGCTGCAAGAAAGACATAATCAGGCCGCTCCCGCTCAAAAAATTCTTCGACCTGCGCCTGGTTGCGCAGGTCGTACTGTGAATGTGGTGTAAATACCAGGTTCTTATAACCTTTTTTCTGGAGAAGTCTGTTTATAGCACTGCCTACCAGACCAGTATGTCCTGCAACGTAAATTTTAGCACTTTTTTCCATGGCTAGAAATTAAAAAGGCCTTTCGACACAAGCGAAAGACCCCTTTGTATTCTTAGTGATGAGCCTTCTCACCTAGCTCGTTAATATGCTGCATAAGTCTAGACTTTAGACGGGCAGCCTTGTTTTGGTGAATAATGTGACGCTTAACAAGCTTGTCGATCATAGAAGCAACCTGGGGATACATTGCCAGAGCTTCTTCCCTGTCATGAATTCTGCGCAATTTCTTTATTGCTGTTCTTGTAGACTTAGCATAATAACGATTGTGCAATCTACGCTTGAAACTCTGACGCATTCTCTTTTTTGCAGACTTGTGATGTGGCATAGTCCCTTGTATTTTTTATAATTATTTTGAATTCAGAGTGCAAAGAAACTGAAAATTTAGCAATAAACAAAAAAATTTAAAATTTTTAGCACAAAAATCTATGTACTAGCATTTTACTTCTTGATGTTTTCTATACCATACTCTATACGCTTGATAATTTCGTCTTTCCCAATCAATTCTAGCATATCAAACAAATGTGGTCCAGAGGTAGAGCCCTGCACCAGCAAGCGTAAAGGTGTAAAGACCTTTGAAAAGCTCAGCCCTTTTGACTCTATCCATTGCTTGAGCTCCCGCTCAATATTTTCAGATGTAAAATCCTGTATTTGTATAATTTTCTCCTTCAGCTCACGCATAATCTGGGGAGTTTGTTCCTTCCAGGCTTTCTTAACGCCCTTAGGATCATAACTTCTGGGAGCTTCGAAAAAGAAATATCCCTTGGTCCAGAAATCCTCAACAAATTCAACCCGTTCTTTTAGCAGTTCTATCACACGGAGGAGATATCGATCATCCACCTCTATGCCCTGTAACTGCAAAATAGGTCTAAACATCCCAGCTAGCTCTTCATTGCTTTTTCGGCGCAGATGCTGCTGATTGAACCACCGGGCTTTATCCGGATCAAACTTAGCTCCAGACTTCTGTACTCTTTCCAAAGAAAACTGCTCTATAAGTTCATCTAGAGTAAATATCTCCTGATCTGTACCTGGATTCCAGCCGAGCATAGCAAGAATATTTATCACAGCCTCAGGCAAATATCCCCATTCACGATAACCACGAATTTTTTCTCCTGTCTTTGGATCTGTCCAGTCCAATGGAAAAACAGGGAACCCCATCTGATCACCGTCTCGCTTAGACAATTTACCCTTTCCATTCGGTTTAAGAATCAAAGGTAGATGCGCAAACTGGGGGGATTCCCATCCAAAAGCCTCATACAAAAGCACATGCAATGGAAGCGAAGGCAACCATTCTTCACCACGTATTACATGAGAAATCTCCATTAAATGGTCATCCACTATATTAGCAAGATGATATGTGGGAAATCCGTCTGATTTAAACAAAACTTTATCATCCAATGTGTTAGAATTAACTTTCACCTCACCCCTTATAATATCATGCACAACAATCTGTCTATCTGCTGGCATGTTAAACCTGATAACATAAGGCTCTCCTGACTCTATACGCTCTTTTACCTCTGACTCAGAAAGAGTAAAAGAATTTTTCATCTCGCTTCTGGTAATATGGTTGTATAGCTGGACAGGCGACCTGGCTTCCCTGAGTCTCTGTCGCATTGCGTCCAACTCTTCAGGTGTGTCAAAAGCATAATAAGCCCAACCTTTATCCACAAGCTCCTGGGCATATTTGCGATATATCTCTACTCGTTCACTCTGACGGTATGGACCTTTAGGACCGCCAACATCTGGTCCTTCATCATAATCCAAGCCTACCCATCGCAAAGATTCTATGATATAATCCTCTGCACCAGGCACGTATCTCAACTGGTCTGTATCTTCTATTCTGAGGATAAATTTTCCATTATTTTTTCTGGCAAACAGAAAATTAAACAAAGCTGTACGCAGACCACCGATGTGAAGTGGGCCTGTCGGACTTGGGGCAAATCTAACTCTTACCATGGCTTGTTTACTGATTTTGTGATACATTAAACCTTGCTATATTTATACCTAAACAGAGTATTGTATCAAGCTCTCCTTCCAGGTCGAACAAAGGTATATAAGTTTCGTCAAAAATTAATGTTTTTGAACCAAAAGTATATTTTGTTTGTTTATGTCGAACCAAACCCTTTGATAAATCTTCAATAAAGCGCTCCAGCCACTTAGAGCTTTCCTTTGCTTCAGGTAATATTTCAGTAATATGCTTACCCAGGAGGGAATTTTTAGCAATACCAAAAACTGTTGTGAAGTATTCATTAACCTCTATCAGTTTAAAATCTTTATTATATTCCAGATGTGCATAAGTGGCATCTATTGCGGAAAAAATACTTTCGTAGCGACGTCTGAAAGCTGCTATTTCACGTTCCTTCTCAGCAAGCTCTTGCATTCGCTTGCTAAGCTCCTGTTCTCGATTTTGTATCTGTTCACTTTGCTGACGGAACTGTTCGAGCAATTTCTGGGACTCAATGTTTTTCATGATGTTATAAACAGTAGAAGCTATACGATATGAAGCCTGCTCAAGAAACTCAATCTGATAGTCCTGAAAATCATTAAAACTCAAGAGCTCGATTGCTCCATAGACCTCATCCTCAAAAATAAGAGGAAGAATAATCAAATGATCTGGTGTGTCACCACCCAATCCGGATGTGACGAAGACATAGCCCTGTGGAAGCTCTTTAATGTGCACTACTCTCTTCTCCAGTATTGCTCGTCCGACAAGGCCTTCACCAATCTCAAACTCAGCTTCGAGCTGTTTTTTTCGGTCATAAGCATAAGCAATCTTTAGTCGAACAACCTTTTTAGAGTCTTTTTCCTCAATTGTGTAGAGAGCTCCTTGGGTAGCACCTAAATATTTAACAAGAAACTTAATAACCTCGAACGAAAGTTCATCCAGATCATTACTATGCAAACGCAAAATTTCGTTTATCTCGGTAATACCATTCTGTAACCAGCTAATTTTCTCTGCTTCCTGGCTTCGCTTTTCCTCCTCTTCCTTAGCACGCTTGAGGTTAACCTTCATTTCTATCAAAGACTTGCCTAAAATATCTTCTTCACTCTTCAGTTCATAATATGCATCTAGATTGCCCCGACCTATCTCAAGAGAGAACTTAACCATGCTATTTAGATTATCAATCAACTGGTTAATAGACTCATACATTGTAGCAATTTCATCCTTTCCATGGGGTGTAAGCTTTAGACTATCATTAATCTGACCTATACTCATGCGCCTCAATGTCTCATTTGCTCGCTCAATTTTTACCGAAACATCAACAATGAAAATCCAGATAATTATAACAAGTATCAACAAAGCTATGATAGACAATACTATAGAAGTAGTTAAACGCTTCTGAACATTCATCAACACCTGGCTAATGGGAACAACATATACCAGACTCCATGGCAACTGGGGATCCGCCACTACTAAAGGAGTAAAAGAAAAATAATAAAGCTCTTTGGACTCTCCAAGGTGCAGATTTACAGAGAATTTCTTACCTGCACTAATACTATCCAGTACATTGTATTTTTTTAATTCTGGATAGACCAAAGTTATTTTCTTACCAAGATATGAATCATTCTCATGTGCCGCAATATCACCATTTGTTGAAACCAAAAAAGCGTAACTATTCTTAAATGGAATAACCACCTGAATCAGGCGCTTGAGATCTTTGAGGGAAACATCCACACCTTCCAGACCAACAAACCTATTATTGTAAAACACAGGTAATGCCAGACTAGTCTCTAAATATGACGAAGAAGTATCTTCCACAGAATAAGTGTAAAAATATGGGTCCATGATCAAAGAGCGATACTTACCCACCTTCATCTGATAATAAGCTCCTTCGACGTTTTCCTTCTCTGTCTCCAGTGTGTCAATGAAAAATTTAATACTACCCTTGTCCAGCTTAGCACCAAAACGTACTCGTCCATGATTGAGAGTCCAGTCAGGATTGAGAAAACTTAACTCAAAAGATGTCCACACAGCCAGATAATCCGGATTACTTACCTCTATAGCACTTAGAAGATCAAGCAAAAACTGTTTATCAATACCTCCATTTCTATCAATATGATACTCCATGAGCTCTTTCATAGTCTCTATAACACGCATATCAGATTTTAGGCTGGACTCTATGCTCTTAGCTATCTGTGTAGAATACAAATTCGTCAAATTATACGACAATCGAGTCGTAAATCGAATGTAATTATAATTCAGATACACAGCAAAAGCAGAAAAGATAATTATTACGGTCAACAATATTTGCAAAAGGAACTTTACTCTAAGTCTCATTGCACAGAAAGAATTTTATTTACAGTTATAAAGTTAATCAATTAATCAATAAATTCATATTTTTGATTACGCCTACGTGGTATAAAACCTGCTTCCCTGATAGCTTCCTGTATTTGCCCAGCATTCATAGAATAATGTGCCCCAGCCGAAGAAACAACATTCTCCTCAATCATGATAGATCCAAAATCATTAGCACCACCATACAATGTTATCTGCGCAATTTCTTTGCCAACAGTCAGCCACGAGGTCTGGATATTCTCAATATTATTTAGAGCAATACGTGCAATAGCCAACATCCTAACATATTCATCAGCCGAGGCTTCCCGAATTTCTGGATGTTCCCGCTCCAGCTCTGTCCCATCAGACTGAAAGGTCCATGGCACAAATGTAATAAACCCATAATGTCCTTCTGGCTTCTGCTTTTGCAAATCTCTAAGCAATATCAAATGTAGCATCCTCTCTTCGATTGTCTCTATAAATCCAAACATCATTGTAGCCGATGTGGGCAGATTCAGTTTATGTGCTACACGCATTACTTCCAGCCATTCCTCTGCCGAGCATTTTCCAGGAGACACCTGACGGCGCACCCTATCACTCAATATCTCAGCCCCTGCGCCGGGTAGACTGTCCAGGCCTGCGGCTATCAAACGCTCCAGTGTCTGACGGTAGGTTAATTTCTCACGCCTGGCTAAATAAGCTACTTCTGCTGGACCAAGGGCATGCAGCTTGAGACCGGGAAACTCCTCCTTCAAAGTAGAAAAAAGTCCCTCATAATCTGCTAGACGAAAACGTGGATTAAGACCTCCCTGCAATAATAACTGATCACCTCCCAGCTCAAAAAGTTCCTTTATCTTCTGCCTATATTCCTGGAGAGTAGTCACATAACCGCCTTCTTCCCTTGGATGACGACTGAAATTACAAAACTTACATCCTGCTACACAGATATTTGTAATATTGACATTACGGTCTATTATCCAGCCAACATAACGATCATCTCTTTTGTGAATTTTGCGCAATTCATGCCCCAGGGCCATTAAATCCGGTGTCGGAGCATTCTGATACAGAAAAACTAGCTCCTCTATTGTAAAATCCTCGAGTCGTAGTGCCTTGTTGTATAATTGTTCTAATCCCATATCATTAATTTATTAAAAATCATAGTAAAAGCGGCCCAATGCCGTACTTAAACCTACAAACTTATAAAAAGTTCGGATATTTGTCGTTGTTTTAAAATCTCTTATATCAAACCCATAAAAAAACCTAAGACCTGTACTATTGTTCAAGAGCAAACTAATAATCAAAGAATTATGTTTAATTAACACACTATTTCCCCTTCCTATTTTTATCTCCTTCTCGGTTAAAGAAGTAGTGAAAATATTACTTTGGCCACTTATTGGGCTTCCTCCGGCCAGCCTTGAGTAATTATACCTTAGCTCAACATTATAAACAAGTAAACGCAACTGAAAAATACTTTCCCTCAGCCCCGCTCCCCATGGATGCGCAAGCGGCTGGTTATAATGATAAAACCCCTGGTAGGTAAACTGGCTAGCATAGGTATAGGGACGAATCAGATTGTATTCTGTCAATATACCCAGATGCAAATTTTTAAACCTGTTCTGCAAAACATCATAACTCCTCATCCCTATCTGATACGCATATCTATTAGAAGTATTTAGCAAAGATTTCCTCAGGTCCAACTTATCCACAACAAGCTGGCCATACACAAGCATGGGGCTAAACCGTACACAAGCATTCACACCTATAAAGCTATTATTCTCTCCATCCAGACCATAGATCACTGGTGCGATTGGCGGAAAGAAAAAAGATATGGGGAAATGATTCACATAAGATTGATAATCAGATGTTTTCCACATCGTGGCAATAACAAAACTAGCCTCCCAGTGTGGATTCAGATATGAAAAAGTCGTAAAGCTGGCATGCTTGGGATAATGATAAAAATAATAAACCGTATGGAACTGATACATTTCTGTCCACATATTTACAAAAACAAAACGGCCATGTCTATAACGTACTTTCAGATAAGGATAAATAAAGCTATTGTCTGACAATATCAAAGATCTATAGCCCTGTCCAATAAAATTTTTCCCATGGCCTATTTCTAGGGAAATATGCTTTATTGGCCGGTAAACAACGTAGCCCATCGCATAACCATAATCTTTACCATTTGTTCCAAAACGCTTCCACCAGCCTTCTCCAGGTACAACTACCATTGAGTCAATATACTCCCTGATGTAAGGCACAAACACTGCCTGGTTTTCCAGATACTTTGTATAATAAAAAACTTTTTGACCCAGTGTGCCAAAGATTTCAAATCCACGTGTATTACGATAATATTGTGTGCTATCCCCATTAACCTTACCAGAGCTCAAATTCCCCAGAAGATTCAGGTGCACAGAATAATCATTGTCCTGGTAATCAAAATTATTTTGCCCTACCAAATATCGTATTACTCCCTCTTTCAATGGCCATCTTACAGGATAAGAATTATCCCACTGGCCAATAATAGGATTCCACAATGTACTCATAACAGTATCACTAGCAGCAACTCTCTGCATCACATAAAAATAACGCTCATCCAAAGGATAAGAGGCTAGCTGAGCATACAAAAAAATCGGGATAAAAATTATGTATAAAACCAACAGCCTTTTCACCTGGCCTGAGAATTTTTGATTTTCAAATGTTTACCATAAGACATAATAGCCACACCCAGCACGGCAAGCAAGCCACCATATATCTGGTAAGTCTCAGGTACTATTGACAAATACAGATACACAAGCACCATTATCAAGAAACCCTTGGCATTAATAATTGTCGAAGAAATAGTCGCCTCTATATATTTCAGAGCCCAGAATGATGTAAGCACACCTATCACAGGACCAAAAGTAGCCCCAAACAAAATATTTTTCACCCCTACCCGTGGCACAGAGAAACTTTCGTGCTTAATTACAATCATCAAAAAGGAAAACAAAAACAACAAAACAGTCCGGAAAAAACTTATCATCAATGGATGAGAGTTCCGCACTGACACACGAATCAAAATCGTATTAACAGAAAACAAGATTACAAAAACAAATACCACCAGGAGCCCTAGCCCTATTTGTTCAACTTCCTGTAGCACAGTACTCTGATAACCAATTATCATCGCTCCAATAATAGTTATCACAATACCTATAGCCTCAAAAAAATTAAACCTTTCCCGCAGGAAAAAATAACTCAGAACACCCACAGTAATAGGCACTGTATTGGCCAGGAATGAAACCACAGTAGGATTTTTGTACAGCCGTATCGACGCAAAAAAAGCTATTGTACCAATGAGTTCAAAAACAGCTATTTGAAGAATCAAAAATTTTTGTTTCCTCTCCAGTTTCATAAACTCTCTATGCAGCTTATATGCAAAAAACAGAGCTCCATTCTCTAGCATTGCTATCAAAAACCAATAAAACCCAAACTGCCATAAGCTCATATAGTCCATTGCAGCCTTGCTAAAAATATATACCAATGACAGTGACAGAGCACTAACCAGAGACAAAGCTATACCTTTCCATGCCTGTCTTGCTTCCATAATAATACTATTTAAGGCTCCTTGCGATATTTATCATTCTCATCAAGCATAATATTTACGTAACTACGATAACGCGACCAAGGTATTTCTCCTCTTTCCACAGCTTCCCGTACTGCACACCCTGGTTCATGAATGTGCGTACAATTATAATATTTGCATTGACCTAAATATTGAAACATCTCTGGAAAATTGTGTGCTACGTCCTGCTTACTCATATCTGCCAGTCCAAATCCTCTAATACCAGGCGTATCAATAATATACCCGCCAAAGCGTAGCTCATACATCTCAGTGTAAGTAGTGGTGTGACGTCCCGTAAGATATTTATAAGATATATCCTGAGTCTTCAGGTTAAGATTTGGATCTATTGCATTTATCAACGAAGATTTACCAACACCAGAATTACCAGCAAGGACAGAAATCTTATCTTTCAGTAATTCTACCAATTTATCCAGATTAATCTTTTCCAGGGCTGAAACAGCCAGGGTTCTATACCCTATCTTTTCATACATTTCCATAATTTCATGCAAATAATCCATTAGCTCATCGGTGTATAGATCAATTTTGTTAAACACAATCACAGCAGGTATATCATACGCAGTAGCACTTACCAGGAAACGGTCGATAAACTCCACAGGGGTCTCAGGCATTATCAAAGTTGCTACTAAAACAGCTTGATCTATATTACATGCCAGAATCTGCTTTTGCTTGGACCACTTCTGTGATTTCCGAACTATACATCTCTCACGCTCATCTATATCTATTATCATACAAGACTTTTTCTCCCCGTCCAATTCCACAAAAACATAATCACCAACAACTACAGGGCTGGTAGACTCAAAACCTTCGAGACGGAGTTTGCCTCGAATTTTACATTTCTTCTTTTCGTCCCCTACCTTTACAAGATACCAGCTACCCGTAGTCTTAACAACCAGGCCCCTCTTCACATTAGAAGGATATTGCTTTTTCTTTCCTTTTTTCTTTTCTTTTTTGGACATTACGCTTAATTTTCATTACTTCAAAAGTAAGAAAAACGTCAAGATTACTGAAAATGAAAATTATCACATATAATCTCAACGGCATCCGGTCCGCCCTCAGAAAAGGTTTTGATAAATGGCTGGCAGACACTCAGCCTGATATAGTGGCCATTCAAGAACTTAAAGCCAAAGAAGAACAAATCAATAGTAAAATTTTTCATGATTTAGGTTACCACACATATTGGTTTCCGGCCAAAAAACCTGGCTATAGCGGTGTTGGTCTTCTCACAAAACCTGCTCCAGACAATGTGGTCTATGGCATAGGAGATGAATTTTTCGATAATGAAGGCCGTCTTATTCGTGCAGACTACGGGGATATTACCCTGATTAACACATATTTCCCTTCTGGCTCCAGCAGCGACGAAAGACAAAGAATAAAAATGCAATGGCTGAATATCTTCCGCAGTTTTATTAATGACCTAAAAAAAGAGCGTTCCAAGCTCATAATTTCCGGGGATTTTAATATCTGCCGTCTCTGGATAGACATACACAATCCAGAAGGTCATGTTAATGTCTCAGGCTTCCTGCCAGAAGAGAGAGAATGGTTCGCCCGTCTCATAGAAGACGGATTTATTGACGCTTTCCGTGAATTCAACGACCAACCAGAACAGTACACATGGTGGAGCTTCCGTCAGCGTTCACGTGAACGTAACAAAGGATGGCGCATTGACTATCACTTAATCACACCCGAGCTTCGCCCACAGCTAAAAAACGTTCGCATACTAAAAGACGTCGCTCACTCTGATCATTGCCCCGTGTTGATGGAGATTGACTTCTAGCACATCATTACTTCCAGTTCAAGTTGCATATAGGTCACCGGCAAAAAAACTGATCATGTGGCAAAAAATATGGCGGGGCTGGCAATGCCAGCCCCACCATAGAAATCTGACCTAAATTAACATTATATACTAATACTCCCACAATGACTGCTCAAAATCTGTTATCATATTTTGAATTTCCTGTGCACGCAACAAAGCATTAATCCCTTGCTCATACTCTGCTACTTCACGGCGCATAGGATCTGAAACCATGAAAATATAACCAGAAAATAAACGCTTCTGAAATACATCATCATAAGTAATTGCCTTTAAATCGTTAAAAGGTGTATAAACAGGACTGCGCGCCAAGAGTGGACGAGCCTCTGGATAAAGCACCCAGAAAACCTTCTTAAACAAAGGATGAGTATGTTCCAGATCTTCATCACGATAATACATGCGAACAGGACACAAACCTATAATACGGAAGTCCATCACAGAACGCTGTTTATCAAAAAACCATATTTCTTTGATAATATAAGACTTAATCTCTGTTGGCTCATAAGGAATATCCACAGTAACAGAGTCATATCCGCCTTCCATGTTTTCTACAACCTGTACCTCTGTTTTAGCACCCATTTCCTGGTGAATTTCCTCTTCAGTCATTGGAATATCAAACTCCTGTCCAGCATCACGGGCTCTAGCCTTATAAGCATTAAGACCACGGTTGTGTATACCATCCAACAAAACATCTATCAAACTACGGTATCCGCCAGCAGGTTCAGTCGGGAAATACAAAATCTGGTTCATTTTCTCTGTTAGCTCCACACGGCGCCACACAATCTTTGCCCACATAATATCCGATTCTCGCACATATTGATATGCTAGAGGAGTGTGATAACGCGCATTTATCTCCTCGTATGGCAGGGTAATAACTCTAAGGCCTTCCTGTGCATAACTTATTAACCCAAGGTTAATAGTGAGTATTAAAACCCAAAATATTTTTTTCATGGTTAAATTGTTTTTGTTATAACAAATTTAAAAAGAAAGTGGGAAATTCAATCCCACTTTCTTTTATAACTCAAATAAAAACTAAAATATTGTGTTTTCAAAAAACTTTTATCGTACGATCTTGAAACTAATGGTTCCTAGATCACGTATTGATCCATCAGGTGCACGTGCCTTAATATTCTCAAAGTATACCTTCTGCCCACGCTTGAGCTGACGAATAAGGTTCTTCTGCTTCTGGGTTATACGTGCTCCTCTGGTTGGATGTTCCTCTGTAAATGAGCCCATTGTTGCAGACACTGTAAATTGTGTTACAGGGAACTTCAGGTCAAATACAAAGTTTTCCAGCTGTGCTTTAACAAATGACTGTGCAAGAAGTACTGCCTTTGCAACAGGACCAGGCTTCAGGTTTCCAACCTGTGGTTTTGGGTCAGGAACAATCTTACAACGGAATTGCATGGAGCCAAGCCTGCGAACCTGATCACCTATCTTAGCAGAAACCGATACTGTTGTCTTACCAACCTTATTAACACGTACAATATACTTACCATTACCCACTCTCTTTATACGTCCTATAGGACCAATACTAACAACTAGAGCATCAGCTGGCACACCCGAAGCTGTAATTGCCACTGGGTTGTCCACACCAATATAGAAAACATTCATCTTAGTAGGTGAAATAGCAACAGCTGGTGCAGCAACCTGATATTCACCCTTGAATGGATAACTTACATACTCACCTGTAGCTGGAGACTTTAGCTTTATTACACCACTAAATGAGTGTAATCCCACAGGTGCATTTGCAACTTTATAAATACCTTTACCATTTTCAACAGGTAGCTGGGTACCGTCATCCAGCACTATAATAGGCTGCTGGGTAGTATCATAAGCAGCAATAAATATCTTTGCTTCATAAGGTTCCCCTTGTAGGACATATCCTTTTTTAGCATAAACTATTGGCTCAAGCTTATTAAACTTCCATTCACCAGCACCGATCTTCTCAAGCAAATAACTTACAAAACTATTCTCAGTCATTCGGACATCATTCTGTATCTTAGACATATTAGCTACAACAGCTATCAATGGCAACTGGTCAAACATAGCAGCCTCCCAGGGAACCATTGAGCCATCTTCACTCTTAACATCACTCACATCAAACGTGGAGTCCAGGCTCGAAGCCAACTCCCCATTCCTATCCTTTGGATCCATCACTGACAAAAGGTACTTTTTATATTCTAAAATTGCTTCCTTTAGTTTTTTACCATTTCCCTCAAGTATCATCACTTGGCCACCTACATTATTCTCATCTTTGTGCTGAATATTAGTAGGATCACCTTCTGGACCATCAGCAGCCCTAACAACACGTATTTTCAAATCCTGAATATAGCTATATAACGAGTCAGAATGATCTTTCACACCATGAGCCTTATCGTACCACTCCTTAACCTTCTTGGGGTTTTCTTGATAAAGCTTAGCAAAGCGTCCATATAATTCTGAATTCTTATTCTCAATAATACGTGTACTCTTTCTAATACTCTGTTCTATTTTTACAAAAGCATGTAATACTTCAGCAGAAACATTAAGGGCAAGCAAGGCAGTAAGTACAAGATACATCAGGTTAATCATTTTCTGCCTTGGGGATAATTTCTTATCAGCCATAATTAAATGTTTTTAGATTAACGAAAAAATAAATCAATCAACTTTTACATTGAGAGCCGAAAGCATGCGTCCATAAACATCATTCAAAGCTGATAGATTCTTAGCCAGTTTCTGCATCTCACTGTTGTAAGTATCAGCATACTGTGCAGAGTCTGAAATCTTTTTAACCATGTCTTCGAGATTAGCTTCTTCAAGCTGCATCTCAAAAATAGCATTGATAGCCTCCAGATTCTTGTTCAACTGAGATATTTGTGCATTATACTGCTTATTTCCTTCGGAGAGGACAGAGAAATCAACTTGCATTGAACTAACCAACTGCTGATAAGCATTATTAACCAATTCATTATTTTTCTCCAGGTCTTGAGCTACATGGTTGAATTTATCAGCCAGATTCTCTGAAGAATATGAAATAGTTTCTGTAGCCTGAGAGAGTTTTTGACTACCATCCTCGAAAGAGTTACCAAGGTCTTTAGCTTTTTGTGAAGCATCCTTGAGATTCTCAGTAAATTCATGAGTGACAACACCCACATCTGTGATATCCTTGAGTGTTGAAACATTCTGGTTTAGTTTTTCCAAACCCTCATGTAGTTTTTCAAACAGACCACCTTCACCAGCTTTCTCCAGCATTTCTTCAAACTTCTGGAGTGCTTCTACAGATAATTCTCCACCACTACGACGAGATAGTACTTTATCGCGGCCAGGACGTCCTTTGGACAATTCTTCTTCGTCTGTAATACCAGCCAACTCAGGAAATACTAAAGTCCAGTCATATTCCTCATGAGGTGGTTCCAGACCTGACATAAAGAAGATGAAAGCCTCTGTAAGCAGACCTGCAGTAAGCATCATATTAGCGCCAGGCCAGTGTGTAATTTTGAACAGTGCACCAACCAACACAACTGATGCACCCCAGCTATACAATTTGTGAATAAAATTTTTCCACCAGTACTTTTCCCTGAAATCCCAGAATCCCATAATTTATGTGTTTAAGATTTTATTTTTATAAAAATAGTGTTTCTTAGGAATAAATCAAAATATATTCCATTTTTTTAAAATAAACAAAAAGGAGGCGTAAGTTACGCCTCCTTTAACATTTTTTGTCTCATATTACTGATAAGCCTCAGGAATTCCCGTACCCAAATACGAACGCACATTACGGAAACCTATGTAAGATTTGGCTGAATCCTGATATTCATAAGCACGAACTCCACACTGCAAATAAAAACCTATATCCTTCCATGAACCACCGCGGATAACTTTTCTCTTTCTAACAGGTGGATCATCATTACGTGCAAAATACTGTACTGTTGGGTTCAAGTCATGCATGAATGAATAAGATGACTCATCATAAGAATCTGCTGTCCATTCTGCAACATTCCCAGCCATATCATAAAGGCCATAATCATTAGGCTCGTATGTAGCAACTTTTATTGTACGGTTAGCCAGGTCTACACCATAACGACCACGCAGAGGCTTAAAGTTTGCCAGGAAACATCCAAGGTTATTTCTTGTATAAGGGCTACCCCATGGATAAACTGTCAAAGGAGCTCCACCACGAGCAGCATATTCCCATTCTGCCTCTGTTGGCAAACGATAGTCTTCAAATGCAGGAGTACCTTGACGTGCGCTCCAGTCGCGCATGATCTTTGTACGCCATGCTGAGAATGCATTTGCCTGCCACCATGTAATACCTACTACTGGATAATCATCAAATGCAGGATGCCAGAAATATTTACGAGCAATTGGCTCATTGTATGAATAAGTATAATCACGCATCCATACAAGTGTGTCTGGATAAACAGGCACTTTCATGTGCTGTACCAGGGCACCACGATTCTTAAAATCTTCTTCTACACCGAATTTATCATAATCATAGTTAACAATTTTGCCTTCATAATGGCCCTTAGGCAAACCTTGATTCTGTGGATTACCCTGCTTAAAAACTTCTTCCAGTGTACTACCCAGATCGTCGTAAATATATTTGTTCTGATATTTAGCTGCCTGACGCAGATCAATCCAGTAGTATTCAAAAACAAGCCTGCGTGTATCAAACTCTCGACGGGCATAAAGCCGGTCCTGCTCATCATAGTACAAAGGCTGCAGAGCTTCTTTTACAGCGTCTGCCTGCTTAAACTTAGGATCCCATAGCAAATTACGATTTGCCCAATTGAGGAAACAAGGCCCCTCTTCCCCAGGTGCAGCTGTCTCTGTCTGTCCTTTCTTGGTCTTTGGCTGATAGCAGAATACCTGTTCCAGATCAGCACTATTCATGATACACAGGCGCATTGCAATAGAATCCCGTACCCAGTATACAAATTGGCGGTATTCATTATTTGTTATTTCCGTAACATCCATCCAGAAAGCATCGATAGAAACAGTCTTTGTCTGTGTGTTGAAAGCCATAGGTACATCCTGGTCATTTTGACCCATATTAAAAGATCCCGCTGGAATAAACTGCATTCCCAAAGGTTCTGGTTCATACCACTTAGGCCTATTTTGCACACCTGTGAGTTCGTGTTCATAGCCCGAGGACGTATTACAGCTTATAAAATATAAAGCTATAAGGCTTATAAACAGTAGAGCCTTAATTTTTTTCATGATATAGTTGATTTTCATTTTTATAAGGTTTTCACGTTATGGTAATGCTGTGGTTTCTCCATTTTTAATAAAGAAAAATTATAGCCCAGATAAACTTCAAAAGTTCCATTACTAACACGGTTTATAGTATTGATAATTATGTCGTAACTGAGCCCCAACTTAATGTTTTTAAAATATGATGTTCCTAATATTGCCACTATAGATTCTGTGTTCCTATAACTAACGCCAGCCCAAATTTTTTTATTGTATAAAACCATCATATTTACATCAAATTGGATTTCTCTAGTATCTGACTTAACCAAAACAGATGGTCTTATGTCAAATAACGAATTAGCAGAGGTAATATTATAGCCTGCAGTAAAATAATAATGCCTTACAAGTCCTACCCGTTGCTCATCCCCTCCTTGGCTGAGAAAAACAAAGTTTGGTGCTGTTACATGGGTAACAGAAAAGCCAGAATACAAATTATTATAAATATAAAAAACACCCAAATTAAAATCCACTACCATACTACGACTCTGATTTTCGAAAATTGGCTCTGGCTGGTCAGGGAATTGCCAATCCACATCATTAAATTGTTTTGAGAAAGCAGCCGCTGAACCGCCAATACTAAGCACACCCAGGCCAAGATCTATATAATATGCGAACATCAAACCAAAAGTCATATCTTGCACAAAACCATAATTATCACTTAACATCATAGCTCCCACACCTATTGTACGGCCCGCCAGATCAATTGGTGCATCTACTGAAAATAAATTCGTTCTTGGAGCCCCTTCTAGTTTTATCCACTGATTGTGATTTAGTAAATTTATAGAAACATCCCCTGATATACCTGCAGCAGCAGGATTAAAATACTGATTGACGAACATATAATGGCTAAACTGAGGGTCTTGCTGAGCCAATAACCTTATCCCCAAAAAAATAAATATGCAAAAAAGGGCTCTTTTCATGCTTACTCATTATTATCCAACAAAGAAACTAATTTTTTTTTATTGTTGAAAGTTTTTTGTGCAACACTTAATGGTTTGTTCCCCATTTATATCTCTCAAAGTCAAGACCAAGGTGTAGCAAAATTTTATCTATAACAGTGTCCACCAATTGCTCTACAGTCTGCGGCTTTGAATAAAACGATGGAGAAGCCGGAATAATTGTAGCACCAGCCAATGAAAGGGTACGCAAATTCTCGATATGAATCAGATTATAAGGCATTTCCCTGGGCACAATTATTAATTTCCTTTTCTCCTTGAGCATCACATCTGCTGCACGTGTGATCAAAGAATCTGATACTCCACTGGCTATTCTCCCGATAGTACCCATAGATGCAGGACATATTACTAAAGCCTGATAATCAGATGAACCCGAAGCAAATGGAGCATTAAAATCTTTAGAGTCATGAACATTATACCTATCTAACGAAGGATTGTCCCCCAGTTCCCATTGCCACACATCCAGGGCATTTTGTGAAAAAACAACCGCAGGCATTATATTCAAATCCAAGAGCCGCTCAAGTAAACGCCTGGCATAAATAGCACCACTGGCTCCTGTAACGCCAACAACTATTTTCATTTTTTTGCAGGTATTTTAACTTCCAGACTGAAAGAAGCGGTATTTGTCCACCAACACACCCCAGCCGTCGAAGGATATGGAGTTAACCAAAAAAAATAAATACTCTTTTTCCAGCATTCCCTCTTTATAGGTCGTGTAATAGGCAACAGTCCATACCTATATGATGCTCTCAGCGTTAGAAATGAATTTAACCTATAATTAAAAGACAAATATGTGGTAAAATCCCACACACCTATTCCCAGATCCTCACGATCTAGATAATACGAAGAATGATAATAAACACGATAAATATACGCAAAACTCAGTCCTAAAGTTCCACCAAAACGGTGATACGGGTAATAATTGAACCACAGCGGCACTTCTACTTCATTAACAACTGTTTTGAAATATGGCATATTAGCCGATGAATGTGCTCCTTTTTGCACCAAATAGACTCCAGATCTGAGACTGCATTTATCGCTGATCTTATAGTCAGCAAAACTACCTAGCTCAAGCCCAACTTTATTATAGCCCGAAAAATTATCTCCATCTATCTGGCTACCAGCTACTCCCACAACAAATCCACCCTGAAATCTCTGCGAATAAGCTGGCATAGTAAAAATCAATATGTATATTATAATGTGTAACAGCGTTTTTTTGTTGTTCATCTGACTACTGGTTTAATTAATTTTATTTTCAAGGTTTGTGTGTCTACCTTTACCTTCGCCCCCATAGGAAGAATAGACATTTTATCTACATGTCCCAGGGGGAAACCATAAATCACAGGAACATTCATGTAAGAAAATCTATCTCGGAAAATCTCTTCCAGGGAAAAGGCTTTTTCTTTGGAGTCATAATACTCATTCCATTCACACTTATTAAATATACCCAGAATTATTGCACCAGCCCTGGACAAATCAGTAGCCATCAATAAATGGGTAATCATCCTATCAATTTTATAAGGAGGTTCGGCAATCTCCTCAATAAAAACTACCTTGTTTCTCAGAGGTGGCAGGTAACCTGTACCTATCAAAGATACCAATAACGAAAGATTGCCTCCAAGCAAAACACCTTCGGCTTGACCATGATTTATTACTAAAGGCTGGGGAGCAAAATCAACTTGCATATCTATTTCTGTAGCAAAACCATCGAAGACTAACTGCTTGAAAAGCAATCGTGTATACTCATTACTAAGTGCTGCAAGGCTTGTATGAAAAGTAATTAGACCTGTCTTTTTCAAAAAAGCCATTTGTAAAGCTGTAATATCACTAAAACCAAGAAAAACCTTTGGATTACGGCGAATCAAAGAGTATGGTATACTACTAAGCAGCCTTGTAGACCCATACCCTCCACGAAGACAAAAAACAGCTTTGATAGACTTATCACTCAATCCATTGACCAGGTCATGCAACCGGTCCGTATCTGTCCCAGAGAAATAACCATATTGAGCCTTTGCCTGCCGGCTCCATACTGGCTCCAGGCCTAATGAAGAGACAAGCTGTACTAATTTATCAAATTTTTCACCAGAAACAGGACCTGCTGGTGCAACAAGTTTAACTTTGTCTCCTGTCCTGAGTTGTACAGGTCTAAGCATAAACAATAATGATTAAAAAGGTAAATTCACGAGCTCAGAAAGATAAGAATAATCTTTAGTATGCATAAGCTGATCCACTTGACTTATTATTTTATAAAACTGTGACTCTATCTTTACCTGGTCTTCTAAATTTATATGATTATCTGGAGAAAAGATTTTAATGGTCTTTATCATTACATCCTTACTAATATCCTTGAAAGAACACTTATAATAGACAGCCAGCAAAAATGCATCAGCTTCTTTTTGTGTAATATTGTTTTTATTCAGCACCAACTCAATTATATCTTTTTCATATAATTTGCGTGCTAGCTCGTAATTTTTATTAAACAGTCCATCTTGTGCCATTAGTGGACTAATAAATACCACAGCTGCTAAAAGTATGATGATTTGGCGAGTCATAGCTAATAGATATTATTTTGTTTTATATAAAATTACATTACTCTCAATAAATCTGCCAAATTTACATAAAGCCAGCTCTTAAAATCTTTCGACTTTAATACAAGAGACAGGGCAAACATCTGCAGCTTGTTTGTTAGGTGCGTAGGATAAATCATCTGTGACGAGCTGCTGTATTTCATTTTTTGTCTGCGCACCAATCAGGTCGCTTTTTCCATCCTGTTCACTCATCTTCCAGAATTCTGGTGCTACTTCTGCGCAGTAAGCACAACCAATGCATTTATAACGATAATGTATTACCCTGACCATAAACTGAATTTCTTTTTCCTTATACGTTAAAATTCTATAACTTTGACAAAGTTAAGCTAAAAATAATAAATCCACATACGATGAAAGATAAGGTTTTGGTCGGGATAAAGAAAATACTTCCCCATGTATTAATATTATTAGGTTTTTTCCTTGTAACTGTCTTTTATTTCTCACCAGCTTATGAGGGTAAGGTACTAAGGCAGATGGATCTGGAACATTTCAAGGCTATGTCCAAGGAACAAAAAGATTTGTATAAGCATACAGGTCATTATAGTGCCTGGACCAATAGGGTATTCAGTGGTATGCCTGGCTACCAGATATACATGCCCCGTGGAATAAAACATGACATTTATGCACCATTGATGAGTACTCTACGCATATTTAACACATTACCTTATACTACTGCAGGTATTTTATTTGTTTATTTGATTGGTTTTTATCTATTGATGCTCACAATGCGATTTAATAAATGGATAAGCACGATTTTTGCTCTGGCATTTGGCCTTTCGTCGTACAATATCATAATTATAGCTGTGGGGCATATCACCAAGGCTTATGCCATTGGTCTAATGCCTATGGTCCTTGCCTCATTTATAATTCTTTACCGTGATAAAAAATATTTATGGGGAAGCCTGGCTGTGGCTGTATCACTGGGTATTCAGATAAACACCACACATGTCCAGATTGTCTATTATACAGGTATGCTTGTTGGTATTTATGTTATTTATGAGCTTATTAAACAATGGATTATAGAAAAAAATGGCAAACACTTTATCATTGCATCATTGGTCGCATTACTGGGCGTGATACTGGCTATTATTCCAAATACTGTGACCTTGTGGACTAATTATGAGCTTGCCAAATACAGTATTCGTGGTGGTCATAGTGAGGTCAAGGAACAAACCACAGAGACAAAAGGTCTGGACAAGGAATATGCTTTGTCATGGTCTTATGGAGTCAGTGAGACCTTGACTTTGATGGTTCCAGAGGTTAAAGGTGGAGCAAGCGATTATCTGGGCAATGACCCCAGGCTAATGCAAAAGATAAATTCACCTTTCAAGCAATATCTGGCCCAATCCAGCCGTTACTGGGGACCACAAGTATTTACTGCAGGGCCTGTGTATTTTGGGGCAATTATTGTTTTTCTTTTTGTCCTGGCTATGTTTATTGTCAAAGATGATCAGAAATGGTGGCTTTTTACTGCCACAGTGCTGGCAATAATGCTTGCATGGGGTAAGCATTTCATGCCTTTGACAGACATATTTTACTATTATTTTCCTCTTTACAACAAGTTTCGTGTGGTTTCGATGATTCTAGTTATTGCCAGCTTGACAGTACCTGTACTAGCAGCAATGGCTGTGCAAGAGATTGTCAATAATCCCGAGATCCTGAAAGAAAAAGCCAAATATTTCTACATTTCCTTTGCTATCACAGCAGGTGTGGCATTACTGCTATATTTAATTCCAAGATTGGCAGGGCCACTGCTGACACCCCAGGAGCAAGAATACATGAAATCATTATTAGCCCAAAATCCAGCTAATGCCCAGCAATTTAATGCCTTTTTTGCAGAGCTGGAGAATGTCAGGGCTATGATTCTCAAGGCGTCAGCCATACGTAGCTTCTTGTTTATTACTATTGCAGCATTGCTGATATGGGCTTACAGCCGTTATTTCAAGTCATCTACTTCTATATTTTACTTATTACTGGGATTGTTAATAGTCATTGATCTGTGGACTATTGACACAAAGTATTTGAGTTACAAAGATTTTAAAGCTAAGCGTATTATACGAAACGAGTTCAAACCCTCACCAGCTGACCAGTTTATTCTAAAGACATCGCAGAAAGATTACCGTGTGCTTAACCTGACAGTAGATCCATTCAATGATGCTATGACTTCATATTTCCACGAACACATAGGTGGATATAGTGCAGCAAAACTTCGTAGATATCAGGATATTATTGATTTTTATCTAAGGCCCTATGCCATGAGTATAATTAAGGCTTTACAGGACAGCACCGTTGATGTGATGCAAGTTATTAAACCTATGCAGGTTATGCACATGCTTAACACATTATATATAATAGTTAACCCAAATGGAATGCCTATTATTAATCCTTATGCCTTTGGGAATGTATGGTTTGTTGATTCATACAAGTTTGTACAGACGCCAAGAGAGGAGATAGAAGCGCTGAACCAGGTAGATCTGAAACGTGTAGCAATTATTAACAAGAAAAAATATAACCATGTTAAATTCCCTGAGTTATCGCTCAATTCTGACCCAGAGCGTGCTATAATACTTACTTATTATCAGCCAGATTCACTTGTTTACCAGAGTCGTTCTCATAATTATGAATTCGCTGTGTTCTCTGAGATTTATTATCCAAAAGGCTGGAAAGTATACATTGATGGCAAACAAGCAGAGATAATAAACACAGACTTTATCTTGCGTGGGCTAATAGTACCGCCTGGTGTGCATAAAATTGTCATGGTCTTCAAACCTGCTGCTATATACAAAGGTCGCAAAATAGCAATGATTGGTTCTATTTTGGTAGGTCTAATGTTTCTATTAGCTTTGGGCATAGAATTTAGAAACAAGAAACGCAAAACACCACAAAGCAATGAAGCTTAAATTCGGCGTTGTAGTCTTCCCCGGGTCTAATTGTGATGACGATGTTGTATATGTCATAGAGGACATATTAGACCAGGAGGCTATAAAACTGTGGCATAAGGAAACAGATTTACAGGGGGTTCATGGAATAATAATACCCGGGGGCTTTTCGTACGGTGATTATCTCCGGGCAGGTGCTCTTGCTAAGTTTTCGCCAATCATGGAAAGCATAAAGGAGTTTGCAGACAAAGGTGGATTTGTTTTTGGTATATGTAATGGATTTCAGATTTTATGTGAAGCAGGATTGCTACCTGGCACACTGTTGCCAAATGACAATAATAAGTTTATTTGTAAGAATGTTTATATCAAGGTAGATAACCGCCACACAATGCTGACAAATCAGATAGATTCAGAATATGCGCTAAAGATACCAATTGCTCATGCAGAGGGTAAATATTATGCAGAACCTAATGTGCTAACGCAAATGCGACAAAATGGCCAGATCATTTTCCGTTATTGTGACGAGTTTGGTCGATTGTCAGAGGAATTTAATCCTAATGGTTCTATCGAGAACATAGCTGGTGTGTGTAATGAAGAAAAAAATGTTTATGGCATGATGCCACATCCTGAGCGTGCAGCTGATGATGAGCTTGGGAACACAGATGGATTGTTGATCTTTAACTCAATAATAAAATCTTTGACAGAAAAAGTCTTTTTCTAACAACAAAAAAGTCCCTGCTTATGGAAGCAGGGACTTTTTTGTTATCTCATGCAACCTCCAGGGCAGGTTCGGCAGTGAGAAACTGGCGCTTGAGCTTACCAATAACAAACTGCCCCCAAACAAAGCCTACTAATGATGCTGTCAGGTTACCAAGCATTATGCCCCACCACACACCTCTCAAACCCAAATGGAAAAGGATTGCCAGAATATAGGTGAAGGCTATCTGAAAAATTATGGTACGCAAAAATGTAACAAAGAAGGCATTCATCCCCTTACCAATCCCCTGAAACATAGCAGATGTAAGCATACCCAGAGGCACTCCTGGCAAGAAAAGGCTAAGGATTTTCAAAGCAACAACCATATCACCACAGATACTATGGGCTGCCCTGGAATAAGTGAATAAGAGTGTCAGCTGCGGAGCCAGGAAGAAAATAACCACAGCTATTAAAAACTCCACAACAAAACCAAAGCGCACACCGTAGTAATAAGCAATTTTTAATTTATCAATATCCCGTGCGCCATAAGCAGCACCTGTAACGCTCGTCACGCCCATAGCCACACCAAGCAAAGGCACTATGCCAAACATTATTATTCTCCACGAGCTGGTAAATACAGCTATTCCGTCTGTGCCGCCAGCACGGATAATTATCATATTGACGAAAAACATGGCAAAAGCCATTGCCAGCTGCGAGAAAGAGGCAGGCACACCGACTTTGAGAATTTCTTTAACGATGCCAGGGTTATAATGTGCCTGCCGAAAGTTGAATGTGACGTATGTCGAGCGGTCGAAGAACAACCATTTGAACATAAACAAGGATGAAATTGTAATTGATAGCAGGGTAGCCCAAGCAGCGCCATTTATTCCCATTTTTAGAACATAGATAAAAATAGGATCCAGGACGATATTCAACACAGAGCCAAGAATCATGACATACATGGCTCTCTGCATATCGCCCTCACCCCTGAGTATACCACTTGCAATGTTTGTAAAGAAGATTATGGGCAGACCACCAATAATGATGCGAGCATATCCTGTGACATAAGTAAGTACTCTACCAGATGCGCCTAAGAGGCTAAAAATTTTCCGCAGGAATGGGAAAGTGAGAATCATTATAACAGCGCCAATGAACAAGCTCAAGACCAATGTATGGATAGCAGCACTATCAGCCTGTTGCTTATCCTGTGCTCCAATTTTACGTGAGATAGCAGAGCTTCCACCTACAGAAAGGCCTGAAGCAATTGACACGATAATCATGTACACAGGGAAAAAAAGTCCAATAGCAGCCAAAGCATCCTTGCCAATGCCGGCTACCCAAATACCATCGACCAGGTTATAAAGGGTCTGAACGAGCATTCCTGCCATCATTGGCAGGGCCAGCTTGATTATTGCTTTCCTGGGATCACCCTGTAAAATTCTAACTCCTTTTGTTACCTTCTTGTCCATGCAACATATTTTGCACAAAAATAGTATTTAGCCACTAAGAAACAGGTTAATAATTTGTAAAATTATCACAGATCATTAACACAAAACAAAAAGAGGCTGTCCCTGCGGACAGCCTCTTTGAATTATGACTTGTGAACAAATAATTAGTTTTCTTTCCTGGGTTGTGTGGTAGTTTTCTGCTGCATACCTTTTTCCATTGTCAGTGTACCGTTGAATACACTACCCTCCTCTATGACCACTTTCTTTGTAAACAAATCTCCATCAAATTTGGAGGTAGATCTAAGTATAACCAACTGAGAAGCAGTAAGTTTACCCTTGTATGACCCGGAGATATCGGCTATTTTAACGCTTGTCTCACCTTCGATATACCCCTGCTCTCCGATAATCAATTTTCCTGCGGTTGTGAGGTTACCGACAATTGATCCATCGATACGTATATCTCCGCTAGCATTAACGTCTCCTTTGATATTTGTGCCATTACCTATAATATTGAATACGTTTGTTACTGTCTGTTCTCCGTTCGCTTTGCTTTTCATGACTCGTCGAATTTAAAAGTTTCCAGAAATTTAGTATTATAATTTCCTTTTACAAAATCTGTATGTGCTAAAATTTTCTTATGTAGAGGGATTGTCGTCTTAATTCCCTCAATAACAAACTCTTCCAATGCTCTCTGCATCTTACGGATAGCTTCTTCCCTTTCCTGGGCAACGGCAATAATCTTAGCCACGAGAGAGTCATAATAAGGAGGAACAACATAACCAGCATAAGCATGTGAATCCACTCTGATACCATGACCTCCAGGCATGTGCCAAACTTCTATACGGCCAGGGGATGGCATGAAATTGTTATAAGGATCTTCGGCATTTATACGGCATTCAATGGCGTGCATCTTTGGGTAATAATTCTTACCGGATATAGCCACGCCTGCTGCTATTTTAATCTGCTCTTTAACCAAATCAAAATCAATCACTTCCTCTGTAATAGGATGCTCTACCTGTATACGTGTGTTCATCTCCATAAAGTAGAAATTACGATCCTTGTCCACGAGGAATTCGACAGTACCCACACTCTGGTAATTAATAGCTTGAGCGGCCTTGACAGCCGCCTGACCCATTTTTTCTCTAAGCTCTTCTGTGATAAATGGCGAAGGGGTCTCTTCTATAAGTTTTTGATGGCGGCGCTGCACAGAGCACTCACGTTCTGAAAGGTGGGCAACACGTCCATATTTATCGCCAGCTATTTGTATCTCAATATGACGGGGTTCCTCGATAAATTTCTCAATATAAACGCCATCATTACCAAAAGCAGCTTTAGCCTCCATCTTGGCATTATTCCAGGCTTTTTCGAACTCTTCCTCTGACCATACGACACGCATACCTTTCCCACCACCACCGGCTGTGGCTTTTAGCATTACAGGATAACCTATTTCTTTAGCAATCCCCTTTGCGGTATCCAGGTCATCGATAACTCCCTCTGAACCAGGCACAACAGGCACACCAGCCTCTATCATAATACGGCGGGCTGTTGCTTTGTCTCCCATGTTGTCTATCTGGTCAGCAGTAGGTCCTATAAAAGTTATGCCGTTCTCTTCACATATACGTGCAAAAAGAGAATTCTCAGCAAGGAAACCATAGCCAGGATGAATAGCATCTACGCCAGTAAGCTCAGCAGCTGCCATTATCTGGGGGATATTAAGATACGATTTTGAGCTCTCGGCAGGTCCTATACATACAGCCTCATCAGCAAAACGCACATGCAAAGAATTCTTGTCAGCAGTAGAATAAACAGCCACAGTCTTAATGCCCATTTCCTTGGCCGTACGTATTATTCGCAGGGCTATTTCCCCCCTATTAGCAATGAGTATTTTCTTGAACATTTCTTGATTTTTTAGATTAAGAAATTATACCAATGGCATTAAATAATGTCCTATTTTCAAATTGCTTAGACATAATACCAAACTTATTAGAGATATTGGTATTACTTGGCAGGACGAACCAGGAACAAGGGCTGGTCAAACTCCACAGGAGTTGCATCTTCGACAAGAATTTTCTCTATAACACCTTCTACTTCTGCCTCAATCTCATTAAACAGTTTCATAGCTTCGATAATACAAACCACATCACCAGGTTTAATATGATCACCGACCTCAACATAAGGAGGCTTGTCAGGGGCAGGACGACGGTAAAAAGTACCGACCATAGGTGAGCGGATCTCTATTAGTTCTTCGTCTTTCTCCTCTTTCTTAGTCTGTGGCTGCCCAGAAGTCTGGGTCTGTGTTGGCTGTGGAGCTACAGCCGGCTGAGGCATAGGAGGAGGCATAGTAGGAGCTGGCATTTGTGGTGCTACCTGTGGGATTATAATTTTTTCTGTATTAGATTCTATTTCTTTCTGTTCGGGTTTGAATTGAACATTAAGCTCCAGATCTTCGCTCTTTAGCTCTAGTCTGACTATATCAGACTTAGCCAATTCCTGAATGAACTTTTGAATTTCCTTTAAAGAAACCATGATAGAAATTTTAAGTTTGTGGTCAAATTTATAAATTTTTTATAAAATCAAAACTTTAATTCAAAAAAGCACAAATAAACAAAAAATCCGGGCAACCATGTTGCTCCGGATTTTTTCAGGAGGATCAAAGAAATTTAGAGCTCTACCTCCTGGAAAACAGGCTTACCACGGTAACTGCCACATACCGGGCAAACGCGGTGATACTGGTGCATTGCGCCGCAAACCTCGCACTTAACCAGCTTAGGTGCTTTTGCTTTGTAATGGGTTCTTCTCTTATCGCGGCGTGTCTTAGATGTTTTTCTCTTTGGATTAGCCATTTGTAGATGTATTTAGATTTTAATTTAAAAGCTTTTTCAATTGTTCCCAACGTGGGTCTATATCCTCAAGACTCTCCTGTTGGTGATGACCTGGCTTGAGCTCTTCGAGTTTCTGAAGCATCTGAGGATCGCAAGTCGGATTGCCATTTTCATCCAGAGGATGTACTTTCTTTATTGGCAAAGCAAGGTTAATAAAATCGTAAATGTGCTTTGCTATATTAATCACTGACTCGCTACGGTCAATAACTATTTCCTGATCATAATCGAACCAATCTGTGTTGTATGTCCCAAGCTTGACATAGAGCGTCGTGTGATAATCCAGTGGATGTAGGAATTCATCGAGACAAACGTCACATACGACTCTGACTTCCCCCGAAAGATAAAAATCAAGCACCAGATTGTCTGGGTTAATCATTAATTCAACCAAAACCTTTACCCGTCCCTCCTTGTACTCAGAAAACTCATAATTCTTAAAAAATTCATTGTCAACGTCAAACTCAAACTTGTGTAACTTACCCTGTTCCAGATCCTTAAACGGAATATTATATAGATCAAAAAAAGACATATCTCTACTATTTAGCTGTGCAAAATTGGAATAAATTTCCCAAAAAAACAAATTGAGCCAATGTGTTTTAAACTTTATTTATTAAACGGCCCGCATAAAAGTACTTTATTTTTATGAATAAAAAATGTAATTTAGCTTAAAGACGAAACATAAAAACTTATGATCATGAGAAAGTCTTACCTTATTTTGATATTTTTTTCATTTAGCTTGTTGATATTTAGCTGTAAAAAAGAAAAGAAGACTGAGCAAAAGGCCAGCCAAGCCATAGAACAAAACGATACATCCGAGGTAGAAATTTTTTATTTAGTACCTTCGCCGGATGATATTTTTGGCTTTGCCAGTAGTTCTGACCTGTATTTTAACCCTTCTCTACCCAATCCTCCAGAGAATGTGGATAAATACAATAATACAAAATTGCAGGAGCTAAATTTTGGGGTATACTCTGCTGACCTAGCTTACTGCGCTGCTTTTGGCAAAAAAGAAGAGACTAAATTGTACCTGAATGTGGTAAAACAGCTAAGTGAAAAGATAGGACTGGCAGAGGTGTTTAACGAAAGCCTGATTAGCAGGATAAACAATCTGGGGTCCAACAAAGACTCCCTGATAGCTATCTCTAATGACACATATTTCGATATTATTCGCTACCTGGAAAAATACAACCGTATTAATAGCCTGGCAATCATTGCGGCTGGTGGATGGCTGGAAACAATGTACCTGGTAATAAATCTGGCCAGCTACTCGGAAAATAATCCCACTATTCAAAAGATAGCAGACCAAAAAATAATATTTAATAATCTTTACAGATTCCTTCAGCAGAACACGTCTGATCCAAATGTAAAAGCTGTCTTTGATGAATACACAAAACTAAAGGCAATTTTTGATGAATTTGAATTGGTAAAAGTTGACGATAAGCATAACATGTCTGTCGATGGTGATAAAATTATTGTCGGTAGTAGTGTTAAAATTGTTATCAACAAAGAACAATTTATTAAATTGCACAACGTTATAAATGAAATAAGAGCTGACTTTACTCTTAATAAATAATTAAAAATCAAAATATTAGGATTATGAAAAAAATATTGTGGTTGCTTTCAATAATATTCCTGCTGACAAAACTCTCATACTCACAGCTTAATTGTTCTAACTTTCTTTCCACCCGAAAAGCAGAGCCTCCTTATAAAATGAGCTCATTGTCCAAAAGCGCAGTTAGTGTTTCTGGACACACCTATAAGTACGAAGTTCCGCTTAGCGCTGATAAAGAATACCGTTTTCTTTTCTATGCCAGTCCTGCGTTTAACAACAACATTCATTTCAAAATAATTGACAAGAACGCCACACCTGATCCTTCTGACGATAAAGTCATACTGGATCTCCCTGGAGAGAACCCAGAAACAAATAATGCCCGTGGTACAGCTACCCTTGCTTCATATACTGACGCTAAAACAGGGGAAGAAGTTCATCCATATTTTGACATAGTACCACAGCATGCCACACAGCTGGAAGTAATCATTGAAGTTAAGGAAGCTCCTCCACAGAAAGATGAATTTGGCAACACCTATTCCGAAGTTGTCAAAGGATGTATAGCTGTAATTATCCTGGAGAAACCAATGGAATCATTCTAAATGCATAATTCTTGCAGGCAGTAACGGCAGGGTCATAGACCCTGCCGTTATTACTTATACACAGCTACTTTTTAATAATAAAATAAATCCTTCATGATACCTGCAATGATTGCTATAAATAAAAAAATCAATAGCCATAACACTAGCTAAATTACGTAATCATTGCTCCTACAACCAGCATAAATCAGAGTACTAGATGAAAAATACAATAAAATTGATATTAATAGTCACCGTAGTACTTCTGTCATGTCACAAAAATTATGTCATAGAACACTTCACAAACCCTGATGATACACTCCATTTGCTCATTCCACTATACTCCTTTCCTACTGATAATAATAGTGAGTATTGGCAGGAAGTAGCTGATGCTGGTAAGAAGATACCTATCGCAGTGGTGTGGGGCATGGGAGACACAAGTGATAGTCCTATATATGAGCAATGGATGTCGAAACTGAGAAAATCTCCTTATATACGATTATATGCCTATATTGCCACAAATGATGGGCAGGCAAATATAAACCAAGTTAAAGATGAAGTAAGGTATTATGCATCACACTTCGATATAGATGGCATATTTTTCGATGAAGTAAACCACAGCACCAGCAAACTAGCTTATTATAAAGAACTTATAAGATTCACACGAAATTTTAAGGCGGTGAAAAAAGTCATACTAAATTCCCCATACTGCCAACCATGGTTTGCAGACTCCACAGGAGCTGATATTGTATTAATCTTTGAAAATAGGTTCCGGTACTGGAAAGACTTTGATAAAGACTCCTACTCAGGATTAAAGACTAACACAAAAGCCGTTATTATCCATCATGTCCTTCTCAGTTCAAATATGATTAATTTAGTAAATGAGTGTGTAGGAGAGAACATTGGTTATATCTTCATCACAGACAAAGAATACGATAAACTACCTGGATACTGGCAATTACTGGTCAACACAGTGTCTTCGGTAAATGATGGGGAATAAATGATTATGAAGAGTTTCTACCATTTTGGAGCAACAAAAATCATAGACTAAAATAATTTTTAAACAAGGCTATTTTTAACAATTAGGTTCATCGTAAAAGGATCATAAAGCCTTTTTACTCGTAAACAAATAACCAAAACTACGAAATTGTCCTATCTTCCTGACGTTTTTACACATAACAGTCCACAGGCCACTAAATCCGTTATCCCTGGCAGCTCTGTAGTCTTCTTTCATTTTCTGCAGAATGTTCCTCAAGGTCCTGTTGCTCTCTCCTCCTGCACTCATCACAGTCACCACACGAGGTAAATAGCTAACCCTTATATCTTTGGTCAGGAGTCGCAAAACCATATCATAATCAGCAGCTATGCGCATATCTTCGCGGTAAAGACCAAAGCGATCAAAAAGCTCTTTACGGACAAACATTGTGGTATGTGGCGGCATCCAGCCGCAGTGGAGCTTACGTTTGTTAAACTGTCCACTACGCCAATAACGCCATATCTTACCATCTGGCAATACAAATAGCACATCACCATAGACAATGTCAGCTCCTTGCTCGAAGAGATGGGACACTTCTTCGAGAATTTTCTGATCTGCAAAGAAATCATCAGCATGCAGCAATCCTATAACCTGTCCTGTGGATGCACGGATACCCATATTCAGAGCAGCATAGATACCCTTGCCTGCATCTTGCAGAATTGTCTGCACAAAGTTGCTATACTTTCTAATTATCTGTGGCGTGCAGTCAGTGGAATTAGCATCTACAATTATGTGCTCATAGTCTGTGTAAGTCTGATCCACAAGTGATAAAATAGCACGCTCCAATGTATGGCAATTGTTCCTGGTCAATGTAATTATTGAAATTCTCATTGCATTTTCATTATATGTGCAAAAAGCTGTGATACATTAGCTATCTTAATAATCTTTATTGACTGTGGTTTATAAGAAAAACGGGAATAAGCTGACACGAATATGACCTCAAAGCCCAATTTCCCTGCCTCTTTAATACGCTGATCCAGACGATTGACAGGTCTAATCTCGCCCGTTAGTCCCACCTCTGCAGCAAAGCATACTTTCTTGGGAATAGCGATATCCTTGTCCGATGAAATGATACTCGCCACGACAGACAAGTCTATAGCTGGATCGTCCACCTTTATACCACCTGCTATGTTGAGAAAGACATCCTTATTACCAAGTCTCAGTCCCAGTCTTTTCTCCACAACAGCTATTAGCATATTCATTCTACGTACATCAAAACCAATGGCCGAACGCTGTGGTGTACCATAAACAGCTGTGCTCACCAGGGCCTGCACCTCTATCATAAAAGGTCGCAGTCCCTCGATACTTGCTGATATGCTCACTCCGCTGACAGGGTCAGAAGATGGGGACATTAGAATCTGAGAAGGGTTATCCACAGCCTTGAGCCCACGGTCATTCATTTCGAAGATACCAAGCTCTGATGTAGAGCCAAATCGATTCTTTACCGAGCGCAGAATACGGTAAAAATAATTCCTGTCACCCTCGAATTGCAATACAGCATCAACGATATGCTCCAGGACCTTTGGTCCGGCTATTTGGCCTTCCTTAGTTATATGACCTATGAGCAAGAATGTTATAGCATGCTTCTTTGCAAAACGCTGAATCTGTGTGGTGCATTCCCTAATCTGTGTTACTGTGCCTGGCGATGACTCGAGTGTATCAGTCTGTGTGGTCTGTATGGAGTCGATTATTACCAGTTGTGGTTTGACCTGCTCCACTGCTGCGAGTATATTTTCGAGTAAAGTTTCGGAGAGGAAAGTGACTTTGTCACTATCTTTCACACCCAGGCGGAGGGAACGGAGCTTTATCTGCTCCAGGCTCTCCTCGCCCGAGACATACAGCACATTAAGCCCGGAGCTAAAAGCCAATTGCAGGGCCAGTGTGGATTTGCCAATACCAGGCTCACCACCCAACAGGACAATGGAGCCAGGCACAAAGCCGCCGCCCAGAACTCTATCGAGTTCTGTGACGCCTGTAAGCAGGCGTTTGCCCTTGAGAGATTGAATATCTCTCAAAGGCTGCGGCGGATTGACAGCCGCAGCAGAGGCACCTGTAGCGCTGATACTGGAAGTCCGCTGTTCGACAACTTCCTCTACCAGACTATTCCATGTTCCACATTCCGGGCAGCGGCCATACCACTTGGGAAAAACCGCACCACAGTTCTGGCACACATACCGTGTCTTAATCTTTGCCATTAACAGCTAATTTTTTGTGTCATTAAACAATGGATAATCATGTGTTAACCTTACCTATTTTGTCCTCCACAGATTTTATCTTGCCTTCGAGACGATTATCTTTGCCCTTGCGAATATCCATTTTTATCGAAGAATACACACGGTTGCAATCAGGCTCTAACAAATCATAAGACTTTGCTACAATCTCCAGTGCTTCGCGCACAGTGGGCGTCTCTACAATAGTGCCCATTGCGGTAAACTTATAAGGATAGCCGCTCTGACGAATCATATCAATCACGCGGCTAACATATTTGCTAACGCTCTCGCCCTTGTCTGTGGGAAAGATAGCGTATTCCAGAAGTACACTCATAGCTTAATGGTTTTATGGTTTAGGACCAGATAATATCATCTTTGGCCCAGAGAAAACGTTTGACAGCCAGAAAAGTAGCTAGTCCTGTAATCAGAATACCCGAAAGAATAACTACAATAAGGGTTATCTCCAGGTCATAGACCTTGAAAGGTACTGTTGTGTGGGACTGTATAAAGAGGATTGAGAGAATTATCACCAACACTGCCAGTAAACCGGCCAGGAGTCCCTGAAGAGCTGAATTAAGCACAAACGGTCTCATTATAAACCAGTCTGAGGCTCCTACCAGCTGCATGGTTTTTATTTCCTGGCGCTTGGAATATATCAGCAGCCGAATAGTATTGT